>JAJYBT010000741.1 GCA_021778875.1 Acidobacteriota bacterium
TGCTCCAGGTACTCACTAACCTGCTCTCCAATGCGGTCAAGTTTTCGCCCCCGAATTCGCCGGTGAGCGTGATGCTGAGGCCCGGGATCACCGGCGTGATTCTCTCCGTGATCGACCATGGACGTGGCATCCCCGCCGACAAGCTGGAGAGCATCTTCGGCCGTTTTCAGCAGGTTGACGCCTCCGACTCGCGGCAGAAGGGCGGCAGCGGCTTGGGCCTGGCCATCTGCCGCACCATCGTGATGCAGCACTCAGGACGCATCTGGGCCGAGCGCAACCCGGTGCGCGGATCCACCTTCCGCGTCTTTCTGCCCTATCAACCCGCTCCCCTCGCGGCTTCGGGCGCCCCACTGCAGGCTGAATCCGCGCAAGGCACCGTGGTGCTGGCCGACGCCAACGCGGAAACGCGCCCCAGGATCGCCGCGCAGCTCGCCCGCCATGGCTATTCCGTGGTACAGGCCGCCAACGTGGAACAAACCCTGTCTGCGGCGAGCCAGAACGCTCAGGCGATTCTGCTCGATACTTCTCTCGACGGCATGAACGGATGGGAGATTTTGCCGCTGCTGCGCCGCCTCGATGCAGCCTCACATAGTCCCGTGGTCTTGTTGAGCGTAGAAGATCCGCACACGCCCGCTGAGTTGCCTGCCGGCGCTGCGGGATGGGTCGCCAATCCTCTCCAGGAGGACGAACTGCTGGCTGAACTGGCGCGCGTGCTCTCCGGTTCGGGCGAAAAGACTCGCATCCTCATCGTCGAGGACGATCGTGACCTTGCGAGCGTCATCAGCGAGGTCTTTGCCCGCGACAGCATCACGGTGCAGGCCGCGCATTCTCTGAAAGAGACGATTGCTGCCTGTTCTGCCTTCAAGCCTCATCTCATGCTGCTCGATATCGGGCTGCCCGACGGCGACGGCTTCAATGTGGTGGATTGGCTGCGCCAGCGCGCCGACCTCGCCCGCCTGCCGCTGGTCGTCTACTCGGGCCATGAACTCTCCGAGGACCAGCGCCGCCAGCTCACGCTGGGCCCCACCTATTTCCTCGCCAAGACCCGCGTGCAGCCTCAGCAACTCGAAGCCCTGGTGTTGACCATGCTGCGGTCCGCGCAGCAGACTGACAAGGTGGCAATTCCGGAATCGACTGTCCCGAATCCGTAATCAGCGCGCGAAAGTCTTCTCCGTCCCATCGACAACGCCGCGCAGGCATTTGACAATAGTTGTGAAAGGTCTGCCACCGTGGCCCGCAAAGTCCTGATCATCGACGACGAAGACGACATTCGCGAAGTGGCCGCGCTCAGCCTCGAGAGTGTTGCCGGATGGGAGGTGATCGTGGCAAGCTCGGGCGCGCAGGGCTTGGCCCACGCCGCCGAGCAAAAGCCCGACGCCATCCTGCTCGACGTCATGATGCCCGGCATGGACGGCCCCGCCACGTTTCGCGAGCTGCGCAGGAATCCCGCCACAGCCCGGATTCCGGTGCTGCTGCTCACTGCAAAAGTGCAAGGCTCTGACCAGCGGCGCTTCGCCGACCTGGGCGTGGAAGCGGTGCTCTTCAAGCCCTTTGACCCGCTCACGCTTTCGGCGCAGATTGCCAGCGTGCTAGGCTGGAGCTAATCAGGTAACCATGGAATCTTCCACTCCATCAGACGCCCAGGGAGATACTTCTCTTTCCCAGGCAATCGACCGTCTGTGGGTCCGCTTTTTGCCTGAAATCAAAGAGCGGATCGCGCTTCTGCAGGCCGCGGCTGAGGCGATTGCCGCAGGAACACTCACTGCATCCAGCCGTGAAGCGGCTTACGCGGCCGCACATAAGCTAGCCGGCGTACTGGGCACCTTCGGCCTCACGCGTGGCACCGTTCTGGCGCGAGAGCTGGAGATCAACTTCTCCCGCGAAGGCGGCTCCGATCCCGCCTCAGGAAAGAGACACGCTGCCATCGCCGCGGAGCTGCGCGCGATGGTTGAGAGCCGCCAATCCGCCGGCTGACGCCTGAACAATTACCGCCTGAACAGTTACACTCATCTCCAGTGACTCCGCACGATCCATTCGCGCCCCAATTGAACCTCGTGTTTGAGGACTCGCAGGGCGGGCGCCGCATCTGGCCGGTCCGCGAACTGGTTGCGCAGGTGCGCGAGCTGGTGGAGCACGAGTACGGCGACGTTTGGGTGGAGGGCGAAATTTCCAACTACCGCCCCGGGCCCTCCGGCCACGTTTACTTCACTCTCAAGGACGCCGAAGCCCAACTGCCTGTCGTTCTCTTCCGCCGCCAGGCGATTCTTCTCCGTTTCCACCCCGAAGACGGCTTGCACGTACTGGTTCGCGGCCGCATGAGCGTCTACGAGCAGCGCGGCCAGATGCAACTGGTGGCCGAGACGATGGAGCCCGTCGGCGCCGGCTCGTTGCAACTTGCCTTCGAGCAATTGAAGGAGCGGCTCAAGGCCGAAGGCCTCTTCGACGCCGATCGCAAGCGCCCGCTGCCCATGTTTCCCCGCACTGTGGGTATTGTGACCTCGCCCACCGGCGCCGTCATCCGCGATTTCCTCAACATTATCAACCGCCGCCACTCCGGCTTGAATGTCCTGCTTTGTTCCGTCTCCGTTCAGGGCGAATCTGCGCCGGCTGAAATTGAAGCTGCAATAGCCGAGCTCAACGCGGCTGATCTCGTCGACCTCATTGTGCTTGCCCGCGGCGGCGGCTCGCTTGAAGATCTCGCGGCCTTTAACTCCGAGCGCGTGGCCCGTGCCATCGCTGCGTCCCGTCTGCCCGTCGTCTCCGCCATCGGCCATGAAACCGACTTCACCATCGCCGACTTCGCAGCCGACCTGC
>JAJYBT010000742.1 GCA_021778875.1 Acidobacteriota bacterium
ACGCTCGGGTCGATGCCCGAAGGATGCGAGGCATAATGATCGACCACACCCGGCAGCGCGGTGGTTCCGAAGAGCAGGAACGCATTGAAGAACACCATCAGAATCGCAGGCTCGGCCAGAAAGCCGATCATCATCTCGCGCCGCGCGCCCATGCTGCCAAAGGCGGTTCCGATGTCCATGGCCGCCAGCGCCTGGCAGACCCGCGCCGTAGCAAACAGCCCGATCAGGGCGATGGCGTCGGCGGCGCGCGCAAAAGGGAGATCCGTGACGATCGTAGGAACGATGGCCGCAGCCAGTACCATGGCGCCGAACAGCACATACGGCGCCGCGCGAAACAAAGGCGAGGCGTGGTCTGCAACCACGGCTTCCTTGTGGAAGAGCTTGCGCAGCATGCGATACGGCTGCGTCAGCGGCGGCGCGGAGCGGTTCTGGAGCCAGGACCGGCATTGCGCAATCCAGCCCGTCAACAACGGGGCCAGCGCAATCGCCAGCGCCACCTCCACCAACTGCCACACGAATGCAATTCCCTTCATAGCGCAAACACCAGCAGTACGAGCAGAGTCAGAAAGCTGAAAAGCAGATACAGCGCAAGCCGTCCGCTTTGCAGAAAACTCACTGCATCGGCAGCGCGTTGAACCATGGCGGAGACGGGCCGGTAGAGTGCGCGCCGGATGCGGTCCTCAATGTGGACGCGGTAGCGGGGCTGCTCATCGGCGGGCGAGGGCAGGTGCACCTGCATCCAGAAAAAAGCCCCGAAGAGCAGACGGATCGGCTGCCCAAAGCCTTCGGCGGTGTCCTGCATGCGCGCGTCCTGCCAGCGGTATCCGCAGTCCCACGGCGGCGCACGGCGCACCCGGCCATGCACAAGCAGGCGCACGGCCAGAAACGTAATCGCCACCACGCAGAGAATCATCGAGAGAAAGATCCATCCGCTGTAGGAGGCCTGCTCCGGAGCAATGGGCGCGATGCGCCAGACCGAAGGTGAGCCGGCCACGGTCTGGCCCACCAGCATCCCGGTCACGGCTCCCGCGGCGCGCAGGGCCAGCTGCGGCTGCACGCCGATGGCGATGCATCCGGCGGCCAGCCAGGCAAGACCGGCGCGCTCCAGCCAGTTGGAGTGATGGGCCTGGTCGAGCGACGCCTCGCGTGGCCGGCCCAGAAAAACGATGCCGTAGAACTTCACCATCACGTAGGCCGCAAGGGCCACGGTTAAGGCAAGCACGGCCGCTCCCAGCGGCACGAGCATGTTGACGAAGGTATGCGGCAACTGCGGCGTGAACAGGAACGCCTGCAGCAGCAGCCACTCGGAGACGAAGCCGTTCAGCGGCGGCAGGCCGGCAATGGCCAGCGTGCCGACGAGCGCAAACAGGGCCACCCATGGCATGTAACGGATCAGGCCGCCCAGCTTTCCCAGGCTGCGCTGCCGGGTGGCATGCAACACCGAGCCCGTGGTCAGGAACAGAATGCTCTTGAACAGCGAATGATTCAGGACGTGGATCAGTGCGGCGGCCAGCGCCAGGGCCGCAAACAGCGGCAGATGGCTGGCCGCGAAAAGAACAGCCAGTCCGACCGCGGTGAGAATCAGTCCGATGTTCTCAATGGACGAATAGGCCAGCAGCCGCTTCATGTCCGTCTGCACGGTGGCGAAAATCGCGCCAAACAGGCCGGAAAACAATCCCAGCGCCAAAGCCGCCAGGCCCCACTGCCAGAACCGCACATGCAGCAGATCGAAGGTCACGCGCAGCAAGCCGTAGATCGCCGTCTTCAGCATCAGGCCGCTCATCATTGCCGACACCGGGGAAGGCGCTGCCGGATGCGCCTCCGGCAGCCACACATGCGCCGGCACAACTCCGGCCTTGGCGCCAAAGCCGGCCAGCGCCAGTGCGAAGGCCATCGTGGCCCGCAGCGGTGTCAGGGCCGCTCCGCGCATGGCGGCAAAAGTAAACTCCCAGCCGCCGCCCTGCATGATGCCAAAACTCAGCAGAATGCATACCGCGCCCATATGCGCCATCAGCAGGTAGAGAAAGCCTGCCTGCCGGATCTCCGCGATGCGGTGCTGCGACGTGACCAGAAAATACGAGGACAGGGCCATCGCCTCCCACGCCACCATAAACAGATAGGCGTCATCGGCCAGCATCACCACGGCCATGCTGGCCAGAAACACGTGGTAGTGCAGCCCGAGCAGCCCCGGCGCCGTTCCCTCGCCGCTGCGGAAGTAGCCGGCGGCAAAGGTGGAGATGCCCGCTCCCGCCATGCCCAGCACCAGCAGAAAGAATGCCGACAGCGCATCCAGGCGAAGATGAAAGGGCAAATCCGGCAGGCCCACGGCAAGCGTCATGGTTTCCGGCGCCGATCCTGAGAGCAGGAAACTGCCCGCCGCGCAAAACATTGCCAGCGCGCCCAGCGCGCCCAGCGGAAACAGAATGCGCGCTACATAGCGGATGTTATGCGGCCTCATCATCCCGGCGGCCGCCAGCAGCAGCCAGAACGCGGCCAGCAGCGACACGGTCGCCAGTCTGTTCGCCGCGGCCGTGGCCAGCGCGGATTGGACCCAGCTATACGAATGCAAAGAATGTCCTCTCGATCCATCCTGAACGGCGGCGTCGCGCGGGTTTGCTCATAAGGGCCTCACGTCCCGATACAATCCATGCGTCTTCGTTCACGCATTCACCTGCGCGCTCACCGTCGCACGCCTCGGTCATGTCCTCTCCGACGCGCTCATCTCCCGCAGCATCTCCTGCGCTTCCGAAAGGTACTTGTGGAAGTACGTCCGCATCAGCGCCAGCACCTCCAGCAAAATCGG
>JAJYBT010000743.1 GCA_021778875.1 Acidobacteriota bacterium
CCCACAGCGCCGAGCGCAAGGCGATGGGGTCGTCGTCGAGGGCTGCCAGTTCGATTGCGCCATCGCCGCGGGGGCCGGAGCTGTCAGTCTTGTAGTCGCCGACGCGCACGGAGACGCGCGCGATGCGCGCATGGCTGCGCTGCGAGCCCTGCGTTGCGCCGAATGCGGCATTGGTCTGGAAATCGTCCACATCTTCAATGCGGTACTGGATGAAGAAGGGTTTTTGAAAGCCCGGCAACTGGAGCTGGGTCATGTTGCGGTTGAGTTCCGCGAGCATGGCCTTGAGTACGGGGTCGCTTTCGGCGCCGGCGCGCGTTTGCTGCGCTGTGGCGGCGAGGGGCGCGTTGAGGCAGGCGGCAAGAAATCCGGCGGCGGCAAGAAGGGCAATCGAACGCATGGGATTCATTGGGCCTCCTTTACGGCGGGAGCCTTGGCGGGCGCACCGGGGATGGGCAGGATGGGTGGCCGCGCCGTGCCCTGCGGCTGGCGCTGCGTTTCAATTTCGCTGAGCAGCATGGCGGGGGCAACGGCGCTGACGGGGACGGTGCCTGACTCCGCGCCGCACTCGCCGTTGAAGACCTCGCTTTTGTCGCTGGTGGCCAGGATGCGCTTCATTGCGGCGAGGGGAGTGCCCACGATGCTTACGCCGCGGACGAGTTCGTCAGGGCGGCCATCGACATAGACGCGCCACACGACGAGGGGAATGACTTGAAACGCCTGCGGCGAGCTGCGCGTGGTGACGGCGAAGCCCGAGGAGATGTCCTCAAAGTAGAGCCCGTAGGGTTTGCCCTGCTTCTTTGCCTCGTCGATCAATTGTCTGCGGAGGTCGGCTTCGGACTCGCTCTTGGTCGAGGTTACGATCAGGTTGCCCTGTCGGCCTGCCGGCATGCGGCCGGTCTGCGCGCGGCCATGGCCGTTGGAGTTGCTGAAGTTTGCAATGGGCAGGCGTGACATGAGGAAGTTTTTGAGCACGCCGTCCTGAATGAGCTGGACGCGCTGTGCCTTCTGGCCCTCGTCATCATAGGCGTAGCTGCCGCTGAGCCAGGTTTTGCCGAAGGTGGTCATGGTGGGGTCGTCGGCCACGGAGAGGAAGGCCGGCAGAACGTCCTTGCCCAACTGCTTTGTAAAGGTCTGTCCCTCCTCGTCACCGCGCTGGCGCTGGCCTTCAAGGCGATGGCCGAGCACCTCATGGAAGAAGACAGCGGCGGCGCGTCCAGAGAGAATGGCGGGTCCGTCGAAGGGCTCGGTGACAGGGGCCTTGCGCAGGGCTTCGAGGCTTTTGCCGAGGGCGCGGATGGCCGCTTCCAGTTCCGCCTGCTTTGGCAACTCGTCGGCAGTTTCGGCCTCGAAGGTCTGGTCGCGGAACAGGTCCATGCCGTCTTCGGCGCGGGTCATGGCCACCACGATGAGGCGCGCGCGCAGGTGCGGCTCGATGACGCGCGAACCCTCAGACGATGCGAAGTAGTCGGTCTCATTCTGCACGGAGAGGGCGACGATGTTTTGGTAGACATCGGGGAATTCGCGGAAGATTTTCGAGAGCGCCTGGACGCGCTGCTCCCAGGCTGCGCGGTCCACGGCCGGAGGCGGCGCAGGCTTGCCAAGGTGAATCTGGGGCGGTTCATTGCTGAAGTCGGGCGACGTGTCTTCTTCCTTCGCGCGCACCTGCGCCTCAGTCTTTACGCGCAGGTAGTTGTCCATGGCATTGCCGTAGCCGGTGTTGGTGGCCAGCCACAGGGAGTGGGCAAGGGCCTGGCGGTCGTCGGTAAGCGGGAGCACGACGCTGTTGACTGCTGAGCTGCGGTGGCTGCCGTGGGTGTTGTCGAGCGCGGGATCGCCGAGGCGCACCTGGACATCGGCAACGCGGACGCGGTTTGTGGAGCTGTTGACCAGCGCGCCGAACTGGGCGCGGATGGAGACCATGCTTGCGTCACTGACCGAATAGCTGAGGAAGTAAGGGGGCAACTGCTGGTCGGGTTCCTGCTTGCCGGGAGCCTGCCTGCCGAGCGAGGTGAAGGCGCGATGCAATTCGGCGGACATGGCGTCCAGCAGCACTGGGGTTGGTTGTTGGGCCCTGGCTGCGGCGGGCAGGGCGATTGCCAAAGCGGCAAACGCTGCGCGGGCGAGAAATCTGGTGGCAGGCCGCGCTTTGGCGGCGTTAGGATGAGCTGACATAAGCTGGAAATTGTTGCAAAGAAGCACTTGCTTGTTCGATTGTCTCAGAATTGGCTGCTTGCGAGAGGGAGTCCTATGAAGTTTGCCTTGCAAATCCTGCTTGTGTTGTGCGCAGGACTGGTTCTGGCGGTTGCGCCGCGCGTATGCGCTGGACAGACGCCGCCCGCGCCGGCCAGCCAGACGCAAACACCTGCGGCGAGCGCCGCCGAGCCCGGCGCGCAGCAGGCCTATACGCTGCCGCCAGACAAGCTGGCCAAGGCGATCGCTCTGAGCCGGATCCGCAACATTCTGGGCTTTGCAGGGTCGCTGTGGGGCCTGGCTGTGCTGTGGCTGCTGCTGGCTTCGCGCGCGATGGCGGGGCTTGCGCTGTGGGCGCAGCGGGTTACGCGGCATCGCTGGCTTGAGGGGCTTTTATTCTTTGGCGTTTTCATCGTCATCGTGACGCTTGCCGGGCTTCCGCTGGACTGGTATGGCCACCGTGTGAGTCTCGATTATGGAATCAGCGTGCAGGGCTGGCTGAGCTGGCTGGGCGATCAGGCCAAGGCGCTGGGGTTGTCGCTGGCAATCGGGGCGCCGGTGCTGTTGTTGTTCAACTGGATCGTGCGCCGCTGGCCGGGAGGATTCTGGC
>JAJYBT010000744.1 GCA_021778875.1 Acidobacteriota bacterium
ATCGTCGCCATGCGGGCGGCGGCGCAGATCCTGAAAAACTATCGGCTGCTGGGCTGCGATCTCTTCGTTACGCTGGAGCCATGCGCGATGTGTGCCGGAGCGATGACTCATGCGCGGCTCACCCGACTGGTATACGCGGCTGCCGATCCCAAGGCTGGAGCGGTTACATCGGTGTTGCAGGTGCTGAACCATCCACGTCTGAATCATCAGATGGTTGTGGAAGCAGGCCTTTTAGGGGATGAAGCAGGTGAACTGCTGCGCACATTCTTCCGCCAGCGCAGGGCGGAGAGCGCGAGCAAGCCTCAGAGCAATCCTCTCGATTTTGTTTAGGCCCGCGTTAGCTGGCGTATGAGGTTTGCGAACGCAGGATACTCCTGTGAGAGCGGCGCTGCATGACCCGTTTCGTAGTCAGCATAGTCAAAACCGGGGCTGACGGTGCAACCAAGCAGCGCGAGCTTGCCGCCGGGAATGAGGCGAGCGCCCTGCCACACGTGCTTAGGAACGATGAGCTGTGGATGCTGTCCTGACGCGAGGTCAGAACCGAGAATAATCGTCCGAGCCGAGCCATCAGGATGGAGTTGCAGCATCTCGATGGGATCGCCGAGGTAAAAGTGGAAGATTTCGTCTGAGGCGAGGCGGTGCATCTCGGAGAACGTGCCCGGCTCGAGAAGATAGTAGATGCACGTTCCGGCGGCGCGAGCGGCAGAATAGCGTCCCGGCAGGGCTTCATACGGAATGCTCTCTTCAGAACGCCAGGTCTGGACGAACCATCCTCCCTCGCGCGGATGCGCTTCAAGGTTCAGCAGCCGTTTAATCTCTTCAGCGGTCATGCTCGCATGATAATCCGGCCGACGATGGGAACCGGAACCCCGGGGCGGTGTCTATTGATGCAGGTGTCTCGCTCTCTCCAAAGAATCGATTTGGAGAGTCTATGTTTGAAGACAGTCTGGTCGAATCCACTGGCCGCATCCGCACCCGCAGCCGTCGTTATGCTGTCGCTACCCTCGTGCTGCAAGCTTCCCTTCTCGCAGTCGCGATTTTGATTCCCTACATCTATCCTGCTGCGCTGCCGAAGCAGGCGCTCACTTCCCTGCTCATCGCACCGCCGCCACCCATGGCTCCGGCGCCGGCTGCTCATGCCTCGGCAGGCCGGTCGGCTCCGGCAGCGCAAGCAATTGATCTCAGCGTGCCACGGGTCATTCCGAAGACCGTGGCGCAGGATAGTGCACCTTCCACCCCTCCCAGCATGTTTGATCCACTGGGCCCTGGATTCGGCAACGTCCCTGGAGGGCTACTATCTATAATGCCTACTCCAAAGCCGCCAGACGTTATCCGCGCGAAGCCGCACTGGCCCATGCGAGTATCTGAAGGAGTTGCCGCAGGGCAGTTGCTGACGCCGATCCAACCGACATATCCCGAGATTGCTCGGGATGCGCATGTTCAGGGGACAGTCGTGATAGATGCGGTCATCTCTGGCGAGGGTACGGTCGAGCGGGCGCACGTCGTTAGCGGGTCACCTCTGCTGGCGGAAGCGGCACTGACCGCTGTGAGTCAAGCTCGGTATAAGCCGTATCTTCTGAATGGCATGCCAATCGCAGTGGAAACGACGATTCGCATCATTTTCCGGCTGGGAGATTGAGCGGGCGGCCTGTAGCTTAAAGCCGGGGCTTAAATTTATGATGGAAGGTGATGAGTTTAATTGTGTACACGGCATACTGGTGCAGGGATTGCCGCGAAGCCAAACGCTTTCTGGACACTCACGGCATTTCGTACACCGAGATTGATATTGAAGCGACGCCGGGAGCCGCCGACGAGGTTCTGCGCCATGTCGGCAAGCGCGCCATCCCGCAATTTGTGATCGATGGCACGTGGGTGCAGCCCTATCGCCCTGGCGAAGGGTTCCTGTACGACGAAATGTCCGAACTTTTTGGCGTTGCGAGCTGATTCAGGCAGGCTATGCGGTCGGCTCCGTATCTGGAAGCTCATCGGATTTTAATCCCGGGTCCTCCAGAATTGCCCGGGCATCGGCTTCGTCGTCCGCACTTACCTGCAGTTGCAGAGGCCCCAAGCCGGGTTCCATGATACCGGCATTTTCTCCAGAGAGAAAAGTATCGATTCCGGCAGATTGAAGGCGCAGGCGGGCCATTTCCGCCTCAAGTGGTTCAGTGAATCGCGCGATGGTCACAGTATCCGGCATTGCTATCTACTCCTTGATCCTTAGGTTTGGATGCATGAACGATTAAAATAAGAGTCTACCCCCAAGGAGGATTCCTTCTTTTGATTGCAAGATATACCCGCGCGGAAATGGGCCGCATCTGGAGCGACGAAAACAAATACAGCATGTGGCTTGAGGTGGAGGCTGCTGCGAGCGAGACCTTGGCCGAGGATGGCATTGTCCCGGTTGAAGCCGCAAAGGCCATCCGCGAGCGCGGCCGCATTGATGTGGAGCGCATCAATGCGATCGAGGCAGAGGTTCGCCACGATGTTATTGCGTTCACAACTGCAGTTGCAGAGATGGTTGGCCCAGAGGCTCGCTGGCTTCACTATGGGCTTACCTCAACCGATGTGGTGGATACGGCACAGGCACTGCAAATCAAGGCGGCGTCGGCAATCCTGCGTGACGATCTCGAGCAGCTTGGCGAAGCACTGAAGAAGCGGGCTGTGGAATTCAAGTACACCCCAATTATTGGCCGGACACACGGTGTGCATGCGGAGCCGACCACTTTTGGCCTGAAGCTGCTGAACTGGTATGCCGAGGTGCAGCGGAACATTCGCCGTTTTGATGATGCGGCGGAAC
>JAJYBT010000745.1 GCA_021778875.1 Acidobacteriota bacterium
GCTTCAGCATCCGGCGGCGGATTCTGGGGCATCTGGCGGCTTGGGCGCGGCAACTGGTAGATCAGGCGAGCGCGGCGGGCGACGCGGTGATGCCCTCCTATACTCATATGCAGCGCGCCGAGCCTGTCCTCGTCGCGCACTGGCTGCTTGCTTATGTGGAGATGCTGCTGCGCGACGTCTCGCGCCTGGAAGACTGCTGGAAGCGCCTCGATTACTGCCCGCTGGGAGCAGGTGCGGTAGCCGGCGCGACCCTGCCGCTGGATCGCGCTCTCACAGCGCGCGAGCTGAATTTTACAGCTCCCACAGCTAACAGCATGGACGCAACCAGCGACCGTGATTTTGTGCTCGAATATTTACAGGCGCTCACGCAGGTCGCGCTCCATGCCAGCCGCTTTGCCGAAGAGATGACGCTGTTTGCCACGGCGGAGTTCGGATTTGTCGAACTGCCCGAGGCCTTTTCCACCGGGTCGAGCGCCATGCCGCAAAAGAAGAATCCGGACTTGACCGAACTGGTGCGCGGCAAGGCGGGGCGCATTCATGGCGCAGCCGAGACAGTTACGATGCTGCTCAAAGGGCTGCCGATGGCCTACAACAAGGACATGCAGGAGACACAGGAACCCGTTTTCGCAGCCACGTCGCAAGTGCATGAAATGCTCTACCTGCTTGCCGCTTTCACACGCGCCCTGCGCTTCCGTACGGACCGTATGCGCGCAGCGTGCGAAACGGGCTTTCTCAATGCCATGGCCGCGGCCACCTATCTTGTCCACAAAGGCGTGCCCTTCCGCACCGCGCACGAAAAGATCGGCAACGCCGTTCGCTACGCGCTCGACAAGGGCGTCGAACTCAATGCGCTCGCGCTTGATGAGCTGCGCCAGTTCGGCGCGGAGTTCGACCAGGATTTTTACGCCGCCGTGACCCTTGAGGCAACGCTCGATTGCCATGACGTAATCGGCGGTACCGCGCGGCATCGCGTGAAGGCCGCTCTTGAAGAAACGCAAAAACAAATAGATTCGCTGATCTCACGCTACGGCCTGGTGAGCTTCGGCGCAACGGAGGCCACTGATGGTTGTGCGTAAGGCCCTGCTGCACGATGCCTCGAACATCTACGATCTTGTCAACTCACTTTCCGGCGACGGAACGCTCCTCAAGCGCCCTTTCGCCGAGATCTGCGAAAACATCCGCGACTTCACCGTCGCCGAGTCCGATGGCGGCGTCTTTCTTGGCTGTGGCGCGCTCCACCTCTACGGCCCGCATCTCTGCGAGGTGCGCTCCATCGTCGTCAAGCCTGAAGCCAAGGGACAGGGCGCAGGTGGCGGCATCCTGAAGGCGCTCATCGAAGAGGCCGAGACGCACGGCATTCAGTCCGTTTGTCTTTTCACGCGCATTCCCGATTTCTTTTTCAAGTACGGCTTCCGCACCGTCGAAGACAAGGCAGAGCTGCCCGACAAGATCTTCAAGGACTGCCAGAACTGCCCGCGGTTGGCCCGCTGCGACGAAGTCGCCATGGTGCGCGGCCGCATTCCGCGCATGTCGATCCTTGGCCCGAAGGAAGAGGCGCAGGAGCTGGTGCGGTTATCCGGCTGAACTGCTTCTGGCGCCACAGACTTACCACACCCGCGGTGAGAGTTTCTTTGCAGGGGTTTGATGTGAGAAGATTTGCGGCATCGAGAGCGCAGATGCTCCTTTGCATCGAACATCTTCGCAGGGCATCGAAAGAGGGGAGGATATGTCATGCCAAAAGTTGTGCGCTTTTACGAACTTGGCGGCCCAGAGGCGCTTCGCATCGAAGATGAACCGTCGCGGACGCCAGGCAAGGGCGAAGTGAAGCTGAGGGTTCAGGCATCGGGCCTGAATCGCGCAGAGGCGCTCTATTGCCGTGGCTCCTATCTGGAAAGGCCGAACCTGCCGTCGCGCATTGGCTACGAAGTTGCGGGTGTCGTCGAGGCCGTCGGAGAAGGCGTAGACAAGAGTTGGCTGGGCAAACAGGTAGCGACAGTGCCCGGCTTTTCGCAGAATCGGTACGGCACGCTGGGTGAAGAGGCTATTGTTCCTGCTGCCGCCCTCGGAGAATATCCGCCCGGTCTCACGCCCGTTCAGGCCGCGTCCATCTGGATGCAGTTCCTCACGGCCTGGGGAGCGCTCGTACACTATGGCGCGGTGAAGCCGGGAGACTTCGTCGCGATTCCCGCGGCCTCGTCAAGCGTCGGCCTGGCCGCAATTCAGATTGTGCACGATGCCGGAGCCACGGCGATCGCAGTTACGCGCACGAGCGCCAAGAGAGCGGATCTGCTTTCATTGGGCGCTCACTCGGTCATCGCGAGCCAGGAGGAAGACTACGTCGAGCGCATCGCGGAGATCACGGGAGGCGAGGGAGTCAGGCTCACCTTCGATCCCGTTGGAGGACCGTTCGTGGAGAAACTGGCGCAAGCTGCTGTCCAGGGCGGCATCATCTTTCAATATGGTTTGCTCTCCGGGCAGCCGACTCCTTTTCCACTGCGCTACGCTCTCAGCAAAGGTCTCTGCCTGCGCGGCTACACTCTCATCGAGATCACGGGCAACCCCGAGTTGCTCGCCACGGCGAAGCGCTACATCTACGAACGGCTGGCAGACGGACGGTTTGCACCAAAGATCGCCAGGACCTTTCCCTTTGCCCAGACGGTCGAGGCCTACAAATACCTCGAGTCCAACCAGCAGATCGGAAAAATTGTCATCACCTTGTAGAGCGATCAGCGACGATTCAGGATCGCAGCGGCGATGGCGGCCTGCCCATAGCTCAAGCCGCCATCGCCGG
>JAJYBT010000746.1 GCA_021778875.1 Acidobacteriota bacterium
CCTGCTGGGCACGCCCGTGCGAGTGACGACCGTGGACCCCGGCATGGTGGAGACGGACTTCAGCCTGGTGCGCTTCCGCGGAGATGCCGAACGCGCGGCCAAGGTCTACAAGGGCGTAAAGCCCCTGACGGGAGAGGATGTTGCGGATGTGATTGTATGGGCCGCAAGCCGCCCGGCACACGTTAACATTGCACGCGTGCTGCTGA
Source organism: Acidobacteriota bacterium (assembly GCA_021778875.1). Next base: position 207 of record JAJYBT010000746.1, read on the forward strand.
CGCCGGTTCAGCAGGCAAACTCGCTGCTGTTCTCGCGCAATGAGTAAACGGCGGCAATCCGCACCGGCGCTTCCGGGCTGGCCAGCCTGCTATCCCAGGTTCTGGATCTGCGCTTCGATCTGGGCCAAGGCGGCTTCCAGGGCGGCGCGACGAGCCGGACTTGAGGTCCGCTGAGAGAGGATGTTCTCTCGCTGCAGGCTCAGGGCCTGCTTCTGACGCGCCCGGCCGGTACGCTCCTGCTCCGCAAGCCGTTTTGCTTCCTCGCTTTGGAACTCTTTGCCGGACGTGACCTCCGGCTGCTGCGAGGCATTTGCCATTTGCTCCTCCACGGATTTACTTTCCCAACCACGAGCCATGTCTCTATTTTACGAGGGCTTTCCGGCTATGCGTCCCGCACAATGACGAGAACGCCTCTCGAAACCAGGAGAACTCCCCATGCATGTCTGGCAGATTTCCGCATTTGGCATTGATTCTTTGGAGTTTGCAGAGCGCCCCACGCCGGAGCCCGGCCCCGGCGAAGTTTTGCTCAAAATTCATGCGGTCTCGTACAACTACCGGGACCTGCTCATGGTCAAGGGGTTCTACAACCCCAAACTCCTGCTGCCGCGCATCCCGTGCTCAGACGGCGCCGGCGAGGTTGTTGCTGTTGGGCCGGGCGTGGCGACGTGGAAGCCCGGCGACCGTGCCGCGGGAATCTTTATGCAGAACTGGCTGGACGGCGCCGCCACTCCGGCCAGGGTGAAGGGCGCCCTGGGCGGCGACATCGACGGCATGCTGGCCGAGTACGTGCTGCTGAAGGAATCCGGCCTCGTTGCCATTCCCGGTCACCTGAGCTACGAGGAGGCGGCTACCCTGCCCTGTGCGGCCGTCACCGCCTGGAACGCGCTGGCCGCGGCGGAGCTGAAACCGGGCGCCACGGTGCTGATCCAGGGAACGGGCGGCGTCTCGCTCTTTGCGCTGCAGTTTGCGCGGCTGATGGGAGCACGAGTGCTGGGCACATCCGGCAGCGACGAAAAGCTGGAACGCACTCGCTCGCTGGGCCTGGACGCCGGCGTGAACTACCACCAGCGTCCCGACTGGGACCACTGGGCGCTGGAGCAGACCGGCGGCGAGGGCGTTGACCTGGTGGTGGAGGTGGGCGGCATCGGCACACTGCCCCGTTCGCTGCAAGCGATCCGCATGGGTGGAACCATTGCCCAGATCGGGGTGCTCTCCGGGCCGGCGGACCCGCTGCCCTTGCCCCTCATCCTGCACAAACAGGCGCGCATCCGGGGCATCTATGTGGGCTCGCGCCACGACTTTGAGCAGATGAACCGGGCCGTTACCCTCGCCCGGCTGAGTCCCGTGCTGGAGAGCTCTCCCTGGTCGCAGGCGCGCGAAGTGCTGAAGCGCATGGAACAAGCCAGCCACTTCGGCAAGCTGGTTCTCACCGTGCAATCCTGAACCCGCGCCGGCCTGGACCCATAAGTGCCCGGCAGTCGCGTGCCTGAACCGATGCGCACGAGCGGCGCCAGAGCAGCCCTCTCGCACGCATCGGTTCGCGGCCCGTGGCTATGCGCTGCGCAGTTGCATGGCAGGAGTGGGCGCGGCGACCGACGCCGGGTTCCGCCGCACCCGCAGATTATCCACAGCGTACTCCAGGTAGCGCGCTTCAAAGTGGGGCGTCTGCCCCATGAACCGGCAGGTCGCCACCACCTGGTCCACGATGAATCGCGGCTGGTAGGCCGCAAAGTCCATCCCTTTCTCGCGCCGCACCCGATGCACAATCGCCTCAAAGATCTCGTCGGTCAGCAGCAGCCCCTGCCGCTCGCACTCCCGCTCAAAGATGCGGCGATAGTTCTCAAGCGACGGGCTGCCGATCTCGATCTTGTATGGAAGGCGGCGCAGAAAAGCCGGGTCCATCAGGTCTTCCGGCTCCAGATTGGTTGAGAAGATAATCATCTCCTCAAACGGAATGCTGAAGCTCTTGCCGGTGTGCAACTTCAGATAATCCACGCGGCTTTCCAGAGGCACAATCCAGCGGTTCAGCAGATGGGTGGGACTGACAAGCTGACGGCCAAAATCATCGATCAGGAAGCATCCGCCCAGCGCCTTCACATGCAGGGGAGCCTCGTAATAGTGGCCGGTCGTGTCGTAGCGAAGATCCAGCATCTCCAGGTTCAGCTCACCGCCCGTCACCACAAACGGCCTGCGGCACGGCACCCAGCGCGCATCGTAGGTCTCCCGGCGAACCACCGAGAGGCTGTTGTCGTCATTCAGGTTTGCCATGTCCAAAGGCGCGTGAATGCTGGGGTCGTGCACGCGGATAATCTGGCCATCCACGCTGATGGCATAAGGCACGTAAATCACGTCGTCAAAGACGCTGGCAAAGCGGAGCGCCACCGACGTCTTGCCGTTGCCCGGAGGGCCGTAGAGCAGCAGAGCCCGCCCGGAGTTCAACGCCGGCCCCGTTTGCTCAATGATGCGATCGTCAAACGTAAGGCCATGGAGCGCACTCCGGATGCGCTCGTAGCTGACCAGCTCATTGGTGAGCTTTTGCAGATTCACCTGGTCAATGAACTCTTCCAGCGTGACCGGTGCC
>JAJYBT010000747.1 GCA_021778875.1 Acidobacteriota bacterium
GATTCCCGGCAATGGTGCGCCGCCCCAGCTGGAGCGCGCGCCGCTGGCGTATGAGAATCCCGGATTTTTGAATAGCGCGGACGGCCGCCTCATTCGCATCGTGGCCGAGTACATGGAGCCCCTCGCCCGCTTCCGCCGCGAGCAGATTCAGGACACGGTTGTCTTCTTCGGCTCCGCGCGCTTCCGAGGCCGTGAGGAGGCCAACCACGAGCTGGAACTGCTCGACAACACCGGCTCTGCCCAACTCGCGCCCAGTGAGGAGCAGCCCGCTCGCGCTCCCGAAATCGTGGCCGGCAAAGCCACTGACCTCCAGCGCAAGCGCGCCGTGGCAGCCGTGCAAATGGCCCGCTACTATGAGGACGCCCGGCGCCTGGCCCACATGCTGACCACCTGGTCCGCGAAAATCCCCTCGCGCCGCCACCGCTTTGTCGTCACCAGCGGCGGAGGCCCGGGCATCATGGAAGCGGCCAACCGCGGCGCCTACGAGGCCGGCGGCAAAACCATCGGCATGAACATCCGCCTGCCTTTCGAGCAGCACCCCAACCCCTACATCACCCCGCCGCTCAACTTCGAGTTCCACTACTTCTTCATGCGCAAGCTGTGGTTTGCCTATCTGGCCAAGGCGCTCGTGGTCTTTCCCGGCGGCTTCGGAACCCTGGACGAAATGTTCGAGATCCTCACCCTGGCCCAGACGCACAAGCTGGCAAAGAAGATCACCGTCGTCATCTACGGCCCTGAGTACTGGAAGAAGGTCTTCAACCTCGATGCGCTGGTCGAGACCGGAGCCATTTCTCCCAAGGACATTGAGCTGTTCAAGTTTGCCGACACCCCCGACCAGGCCTTTGAGATGCTGCGCCAGGGGCTCACGGAGAACTACCTTGTGCCCGAGGCGACCGCCGCCGCCGAGCACGCCTTCCAGGAGCTGATGCCCCAGGAGCTTATGCCGGGCTGGACGCTGGAAGACTTCCTGGGTCCGGATCTGGCCAAGACCAGCAAATAGAGTCTTCCTGCGCGGTTTCCAGGCCGGCGGCGGTTCGCGCAGGCTCGGTCAACCGTGTGCTTTCCCCCGTTACTCTGCTGATTCTTCTGGCCATTGACGGATTATTTGCATCTCATTCATTATCCGTTGACGACAGCGCACGATACTGGAGTCGCAAGGTCCAAAGCTGAGGGACAAGGAGCAGGAATGGCCAACTCGACCATCTCGTACCTATGGCGTGACAACCGGGCTGCGCAAGGGTTCCGCTCCGGCGTTTCGTTGCACAGCCATACCAACCAGTCGAAAGAGACGCTGGACTTTCTCGCCAGCCTCGGCAACCAGTACCCGGTGCTGCGTCCTTTGCTGGCCCGGATGGAGCGCAGATCCAAAGCCAATTATGGCGTGCAGTTGGATTGCGCTGCCAGCTACTGGACCCCGCCGATGACGCCCCGGCTGGCCTTCGATCTCGAAAACCGCCAGATTGAAAAGCTGGACCTCGCGCCCATGGTCTCCCTCTCTGACCACGACAACATCAACGCCCCCATGCTGCTGCGCACCGTGCCCAGCGCCCGTCACATTCCCGTCTCCGTCGAGTGGAGCGCGCCCTACGGCGGCATCCAGTCCTTCCACCTCGGCATCCACAACCTGCCCAGTGAAAAAGCCGTCGGCTGGATGCAGGCCCTCGAGGACTACACAGCCAACCCCAGCGACAAGCGCCTCACCGAGATTCTCGTCGCCCTCAATGACGAGCCCAACGTCCTCGTGGTCTTCAACCATCCCATGTGGGACCTCTACCTGATCGGCAAGGAAAAGCACGCCTTCCTGGTCAACCAGTTTCTGCAGAAAAACGGTGCCTACCTGCACGCGCTGGAGCTGAACGGCCTGCGCAACTGGGACGAAAATCGCGCCGTGCGGCGGCTGGCCGAGCAGTGGAACATGCTCCTCATCTCCGGCGGCGACCGCCACGGCGTCGAGCCCAACGCCAACATCAACCTCACCAACGCCACCTGCTTTACCGAGTTCGTCCACGAGATTCGCAGGCAGCGCAAGAGTCGCGTGCTCTTCATGCCCCAGTACGCCGAGCCGTGGAAGCACCGCCTCCTGCAGTCCACCCTCGATGCCATCCGCGAGTATCCCGACTTTCCGCAGGGCTCGCGCACCTGGGATGAGCGCGTCTATCACCCCGACGCGAACGGCGTCATCCGCCCGGTAAGCGAACTGTGGCCCAAAGGGCGCGCGCCGCTTGCGATCAGCTGGACGCTCGGAATGGTGCAGATGCTGGGCAAGAGCCTGGTCTCCGGCGGCCTGCGCTTGGCATGGAGCGACTCGCAGCAGCTGCGCCTGGTCCTGGGCGAGCGCGAAGCCTGACGTAGGATGCAGAGTTTGCCGCAGCTATCCTCTTGTGATCCACCGCAGGCCTCGAAGTGCACAAATTCCTCGCGCGAATCGGACGTTGCGTGACAAGGGCGAGGTTTGCCAAAATTTTGCGCTGACCGCTGGAGACGTGGGGTGCTACACTCGTGCAACGCCAATGATCCTGAAACAGTACTACCTCGGTTGCCTGGCCCATGCCTCCTATCTGCTCGGCGACGAGGAGAGTTCGACTGCGATCGTCGTCGACCCTCAGCGCGACATCCAGCAGTACCTGGTCGACGCCGATAAGCTGGGCCTGCAGATACGCCACGTGTTCCTCACCCACTTTCACGCTGACTTTGTTGCCGGTCACCTGGAGTTGCGCGACCATTGCGGCGCGACCATCCATCTCGGTTCCCGCGCTGAGGCGGAATACGCCTTTGTCGCGATGA
>JAJYBT010000748.1 GCA_021778875.1 Acidobacteriota bacterium
CGGCAAAGGTGGGGTAATCCGGCGGGTTGTCAGCGTCGGCGATGGAGGCATAGAAACGGCGGAAGAGCTGCTTGAAGGTGTCGTCGTAGCCCTCGCTGTGGCCTCCGGGTAAATCGGCGAAGGGCCGCGCGGAGGGATGAAGCAGCGCGGGGTCCTTGATGATGATCTGGTTAGGGTGGTCGCGGTGGCCGATCCAGAGCTCGTCGGGGCGCTCCTGGCTCCAGGCGACGCCGGATTTGGTTCCGTAGATTTCGATGCTGAGGCGATTTTTGCGTCCGGCCGCGCACTGGCCCGCGGTCATGGCGCCGCGCGCGCGGGCTCCCATGCGAAAGGTGACTGCGCCGAAGTCTTCCGTGTCGACGGGCGTGGGGATGTAATCCTCGGCGTTGAGGGTTTTGTTGGCGAAGGTTTCGACGGAGTGCCTGGGCTGCTGGCGCACCGGGTGGAAGGTCTGCAGGTCGGCGCAGAGCGAGAAGACGCGCAGTCCGGTGATGTGCTCGGCGGCGTCGAACCAGTGGGAGCCGATATCGGCCATGCAACGCGAGGGGCCACCCTGCGCGGAGTCGACGCGCCAATTCCAGTCCGTGTCGTAGAGCAGCCAGTCCTGCAGGTAGGAGCCCTGCACAATGAGGATTTCGCCGAGGTCGCCGGCTTCGCGCATGGCGCGCATCTGCTGGACCATGGGGTAGTAGCGGAGGTTGTGACAGACGGCGACGCGCAGATGCCTTTGCGCGGCGAGGGTGGCGAGCTCCTGGGCTTCTGCGGGCGATGTGGCGAGGGGCTTTTCGCAAAGGACGTGCTTGCCTGCGAGCAGCGCCTGTTTAGCCATGGGGAAGTGCAGCGCGTTGGGCGTGCAGATGTGGACGGCTTGAATGGAGGCGTCTGCAAGGATGTCTTCCGGTGTGGCATAGGGGACGCCGAATGCGGAGCCGAGCTTTTGCGCAGCCGCAGTGTTGCGACCGGTGATGGCGGCGGGTTCGACATGCTCGACGCGGCGGAGGGCTTCAAGATGGACGCGGCCCATGAATCCGGTGCCGAAGATTGCAGTTCTGATTGGCTTCATGCGTGGTTCCTATTGGTGCGGCGCTAGACCCACCAGGCTGCGCCGGGCTGCTCGCGGATGACGAGTTCGTTGAGGAGGAGCGCGGCCTTGGTGAGGCCTTCTTCTGCAGAGAGCAGGCTATCTTCGTGCTCGATGGAGAGGACTCCATCGTAGCCATACATGCGCAGCGTGGAGACGAACTCCTTCCACCATTCAGCACCGTGGCCGTATCCGCAGGTGCGGAAGATCCAGCTGCGGTTACGCTCGTCGGTGTAGGGCTTGGTGTCGAGGACGCCGCTGCGCGGGAGGTTGGCGGGGTAGAGCTGCGTATCTTTGGCGTGGACGTAGAAGATGGCATCGCCGAGGACGCGGACGGCGGCGATGGGGTCGATGTTCTGCCAGAAGAGATGGCTGGGGTCGAGATTGCATCCGACGCTGGGGCCGGCGATGGCGCGGAGCTTGAGCATGGTCTCCGGGCTGTGAACAACGAAGCCGGGATGCATTTCGATGGCGATTTTCACGCCGTGATCGGCGGCGAATTTTCCATGCTCGGTCCAGTAAGGTGTGACCACTTCGTCCCATTGCCACTTGAGCGTGTCGAGGTAGTCGGGTGGCCAGGCGCAGGTGACCCAGTTAGGCGATTTCGCGCCGGGTGCGTCGCCGGGACATCCGGAGAAATCGACAACGACGGGGATCCCGAGCTTTTCCGCGAGCAGGATGGTTTTGCGGCTGACGTCGGCGTCGTGCTGCGCACGGGCGGAGTCGGGATGGAGCGCATTGCCGTGGCAACTGAGCGCGCTAATGGATGCGCCGCGGTCGTGGAGTACAAGCTGGAACTCAGCAAGGGCGTTGGCATCGTCGAGCATGCTGAGCTTGCAGTGGGCGTCGCCGGGATAGTTGCCGGTGCCGAGCTCAACGGTGCTGATGTTGAGCCCGCGGAGTTTTTCGAGGACGGCGGCCAGCGAGAGCTGCGAGAGCAGCGGGGTGAAGACTCCTACTTTCATTCCGGCGATGAGCTCCTGAATTTATTCAGGAGCCATGATACGCGAGAGGTGTGGAGGCTAGCTGCGGGTTGGGTGTGATGCGAGCAGGCGCGTATCGACGAAGTTGGAGGCGGCGATCTCGTCGCAGAGCGGCACCCACTGGCAGCCGTGGCAGGCGCGACGGATGGTTCCCGCGCGGAAGGCCTGGCGGAGGCGGTCGAGTGTGGCGGCGGTGTGGGCGAGGGGTGTGCCGGGTTGGATGGGGCGCTGGAGAAGTTGCGTGAGGGATTCGGCGGCGAGGGTGTCGCGCTCAGAGACGGAGGCGTTGCGGCAGTGGCAGGATGCGTCGGCAAGAAGCGGCGCGCAGATGTCGTCGGGGCCGAGGGTGATTTCGATTGTCTGGTTGCCGGAGGCGATCTGCGTGGTGATGCGCTCGAAGTTGGCGATGAATTCCGGTGAGTAGCCTTTGCCCGCGAAGGTGAGCATGCAGAGAAGGTGATGCGGGCGAAGGCGGATGGTCATAGGACGACTCCAGAGAGTGCGCGCGCAGTTCCACGCGTGCCTTGATGGTAGCGCAGCGGACCGCGATCAGTGGACGAGGTAGACGGCGGTCTGGTCGGGGCCGAGCTGCATGGTGAGCGAGTCGTGAGAGAGTGTGGCGTGTGGCGCGCCGAGTGCGGGTGTGAACTGCGAGCATCCGGCGAGGGCTGTTTCCGGAGTGGAGAGCGTGAGGGTGCGCGGTACGGTCGAGTGG
>JAJYBT010000749.1 GCA_021778875.1 Acidobacteriota bacterium
CAGAACGAGGCCAGTGGAGATGCGTCCGTTGGAGTTGACGATCTGCTGCACCGTGACGTCGCTGGACTGGAAGTTGGTGTTGTAGTAGTCGCCCGTGATGCGCCATGCGAGCGCGCGGGAGAAACCAATATCGAGGCCGCCGCCGACGGCCGTGGCAAGGGTGGTGTTGGACTTGAGGCTGGGGATGGCGGTGTCATTCAGGTGCGAGCTGCCGACGAGCCCGTGCGCGAAGACCGTGGAGCGGCCTAGATGAACCGAGACCTGCGGGCCGAGCAGGAAGAAGTAAGCATGCGGGTTGAAGTTGGGCGCGTCGTTGCGATAAGTGCCGGAGACGTCTCCCTTGATGCCGAGCCAGGAGGGGAAGATGGGGAAGGGGACACGGAGCGAGGCATCCCAGCCGTTCATGCCGCCGCTGAAGGGATTGGTCTGGGTGGAGTCGTAGGCGCGGAAGACGTAGGAGTATCCGCCGTACAACTCGTAGTTGGGCGCGGAGCGGTGGAAGGGAGCAGATTGCGCCAGCAGACCGGCTGGGGCGGCGAGCGGAATGGCGGACAGGAGCACAACGAAGAGCTTTCGGATCATCCAATCACCTCAGGAACTTGCTGAAGATAAACCGAGGCAACTGGAAGAGAGTGTGCAGCCCGTTCGCGCTTTTCCGGCGGGCCGGATTTGCGTCTCGCGGTTGGACGGGCTGCACGCCCGGGGGTAAGCGGTGGGCGGCGGTTATTTTGCCGCGGGAGTTAACTTGAGCACGTAGGCGTACTTGCAGGCTGCGCCGGCGGGCAGGGTGACGGTGAGCGCGTCGGCGCCCTGCGTCCAGGTGACTTTCTGCGTGGAGCCGAGCAGCGCGATGGACGCAATAGGCAGCGTGCCGCCCTCATGCGCCCAGCCCAGGGAATGGATGGTCGCCTTGCCATCCGCGGGGCAGGCCATGCCGATGGCGTAGACGGTGTTGCCCTTGGCCGTGAAGCGAAAATCCTCGGCGGTGTAGGGCTTGGTGTCGGTGTCGTGGAAGGCTCCGGCCTTGACCTGCGTTGGGCCTTCGCCGAAGGTCTTCCACGGCGTGGTGCCGTAAATGGCATCGCCGTTGACCTTGAGCCACGCGCCCATGGCGAGCAGGCGGTCGCGGATCTCGTCGGGGATGGTGCCGTCAGAGCGCGGGCCGAAGTTGAGCAGCAGGTTGCCGTTCTTGCTGACGATGTCGATGAGCTGATGGATGAGGAACTCAGACGACTTGAAGGTGTCGTGCTCGATGTAGCCCCAGCTCCGGTCGCTGATGGAGGTGTCAGTCTGCCAGTGGTCGGCAACGATGTGATCCTGCTGGCCGCGCTCGAAGTCGCGCACGCCTGCCTTCCAGTTCAGGGAGTAGTCCTTGAAGTCGATGACGCCGGTGTAGCCGTGGGCCACGGCGAAGTTGTAGTAGAAGGCCGCGAACTGGGCCACGGTGTTGCGGAAGCTGGGCTGACCGATCCACCAGTCGAAGTAGACGATCTCAGGGTGATACTTCTCGACGAGTTCGGTGTCGCGCGCGAGCCAGTCGCGAGTCCATGCGGGGCTGACGTAGGTCCAGTCGTTGGTCAGGCCGCCGGGTTCGCTGATCCACTGATGCGCGGGACCGTAGAGAGAGGCGTTCTTCGGGTCGTTCACGTCTGAGCGGATGGCGCGGCCTCCGTCATAGAAGAAGTTATGCTCGGCGCGATGGGAGCTGAGGCCGAAGTGGAGGCCTTCGGCGCGGATGGCTTTGGCCAGTTCGCCGAGCGTGTCGCGCCTGGGCCCCATCTTCACGACGGTCCAGTCGCTGAGGCCGGAGTCGTACATGGAGAAGCCGTCGTGGTGCTCGGCCACGGGAACGACGTATTGCGCGCCGGACTCCTTGAAGAGCTTGGCCCAGACGTCGGCGTCGAAGTGCTCGGCGCGGAAGAGAGGGATGAGATCCTTGTAGCCGCGCGAGGGGTCGCCGTTGGCGTAGTGGTCGCGGAAGTTCTTGTAGGCGCCTTCATCGGGGCGATACATGTTGCGGGGATACCACTCGTTCTCCGCTGCGGGCACGGAGTAGACGCCCCAGTGGATGAAGATGCCGAACTTGGCGTCCTTGTACCACTGCGGCTGCTGATACTTCATCAGCGAGGCCCAGTCCGCGCGGAAGGGGCCATCATTCTCCTGTTTCTTTTCCTCGGCGAGCAGGCGGTTGCGTTCGGCGTCGTATTTGCTGACGGACTGTTGCCACTCCTGATCGATCGCAGCGGCGGACTTGACGCCGAGCGTGGGAGCGAGGGGATCAGAAGGGGATGCCGCAGGGGTTTGAGCCAAGGCCAGGGGCGCTGACAGGAGCAACAGGGAAAGGCAGCGGGGCAGATTTTTCATAGGGCCGCATGGTAAATGCATTTGTCACGGCTGCGCAATCCATGAGATGCATTGATAAAAAGCACAGCCGCCGAGGAGGTTGCATCCTCGGCGGCTGTGTTGGTTGGGCTACTGTTCGTTTGCCGATGCGTGAACCAGCTTTTCTGCGCGGGCCATGGCATCAGTGCGGCTCTTCTTCAGGGCATCCATGTCGAGAGAGCCGGCGACCCATCGCTGCGGGGAGTAGCGCCGGATGTTCTCTTCGAGATGCGCAGGAAAGGTGGAGTTGATGCTTTCGACGGCGGCTTGCGCCTGCGGCAGGACCTGGCGCAGATGGGCAAGCTCCTGCTGGATGCGCTCGGGGTGATAGCCGATGCGGTCTCCGGTCTGCATGGCATCGACGAGCGCGTCCGGCGGATTGGCGACGGGCTG
>JAJYBT010000750.1 GCA_021778875.1 Acidobacteriota bacterium
CAACGACAAGGGCTCGCGCAAGGATATCGCCGCATGGGCCGGCAAGGTGGGTCATCACTTTCTGGGCGCGCTTGAGGCCGAGGGCCATGACCGCCTGCTGGTGATTCGCAAGAAGTAGCGCCGGCGGCGAAGCATGAATCGATTGATGCCGGTCCGCAAGGACCGGCAGTAACCCATCGTCGCAGCGAGACGATGTGATGTGAGGAACAGGATGACTGATCTGTTTGTCCCAAAGATTCTGGTACTGGCTACGGAAAAGTGTGCCTATCCGGGAGCCGATGCCGTCGGCAAGGCACACCAGGAGTATCCGTCCAACGTATATATACTCCGCGTTCCCTCGCCCGTTCTCTTCCCCGAGGACTTCTACCTTGGCTGCTACGGCAAGGGAATTGACGGCATCCTGATCGCTGCCTGCGGGTCTGACTGTCCGTATCACGGCGCATACGATCGGCTGGCAGCTCGCATCGACAAGCTTACTTCGCGGATGAACGCCAGTGGGCTCGATATCGAGCGCATTCGCCTGACCGCCATCTGCACCGTGTGCATCAAGGCGTTCCTCAAGGAGATTGCGCTGATGAGCGACAACCTGTATCGCCTTGGCCCGGTGAACCGCATGCTCGCCGAGCAACTGCGCAGCGAATCCGTGGAGCGCCTGCAGGCCTCGTCCTGTGCGCCGCGACTGGTGCCCGCGCTGCAGGGAGGCCTGTGATGAATACGCATGTGAGCTCAGACTTCACGCCGGATGCGGTCATCATCGGCGGCGGCATTGCGGGCCTGCAGTCAGCGCTGGATCTTGCCGACCAGGATTTGCAGGTGCTGCTTGTGGAGCGCCAGTCCAGCATCGGCGGCCATATGATCGCGCTCAGCAAGGTCTATCCCACGCTGGACTGCGCCAGCTGCATTACAACGCCGAAGATGTCCGCCGCGGCGCATCACCCCAACATCACCATCCTCACGAATACTGAGGTGGAGGGGCTGGATACAAGAGACGGCGTGCATCACGTGCGCCTTCTGCAAAAACCCACCTACGTAAATTTTGACAAGTGCATCGGCTGCCGACTGTGCGAGTACGCCTGCGACACGGAGTACCCGGATCCCTTTGAAGAAGGGCTCGGCGCGGTCCGTGCCATTGCCGTGCCGTTTACAAACGCCATTCCGCAAAAGGCAGTGCTGAATGCCGAAGCCTGCGGCACCTGCGGCACCTGCGCGCGCGTCTGTCCCACTGAGGCAATTGAGTACGATCAGCAGCCGCGCAGGCTCACGGTTCGCACCGATGCAGTGGTTGTTGCCTCCGGCTTCAACCTGAACGCCGTAACGGTGAAGCCGCAGTACAACGCGCACCGGAGCCACAACATCATCTCCCCGCTCATGCTGGAGCGGCTGCTGGCGCCGCACGGACCGTATGGCCGCGTGTTGCGTCCGTCGGATGGAAAGATGCCGTCGTCGATTGCGTTTGTGCAGTGCGCCGGCTCGCGCGATGAGTCCATCGGCGTCTCGTATTGCTCGCGCGTCTGCTGCATGTATGCCATCAAGCAGGCCATGCTGCTGTCGGGCGCGCTGCCCCTGGCCGACATCACCATCTACTACATGGACATTCGCGCCTTCGGCAAAGGCTACGAGCAGTTCTTCCAGAACGCAAAGGCGATGGGCATCAACTTTGTGCGCGGCAAGGTGGCGCGCATTGATCCGGTAGAGGACGGCGATCTCTCGCTGCATGTGGAGACGACCGAAGATGCGGAAGATCCGCTGCAGGAGCGTCGCCACGACATGGTGGTGCTCGCGCAGGGCATGATTCCTGGCTGGCAGCCTGCGGACTCCACGCCGGTGGCCTGTGCCAGCGACGGCTTTGTCGCCACGCCCGCGCTCACCGCGCCTACCGCCACCACAGCGCCGGGCATCTTTGTCGCGGGAACAGCGGCAGGCCCCAAGGATATTGTGGACACCATTGCCGAGGCGGGCGCAGCGGCCATGCAGGTCAGCCAGTACCTGTACCAGAAGCGGTCCTCGGTCCTCGTAGCATAAGGGCCGCGGCAGCGAACAAGTGTCATGAAGGATGCCATGAGGAACAACGATAGATTCGGGGAGCGCAGCCACATCGACGACGAACTGAGCGGCAGCGATGTGGAACGCGATGAGGAAGAACAGGTGTGGCTGCCAACGGGGCAGTCTGCGGATCCGGCACAGTCTCTGCGCATCGGCGTCTATATCTGCCGCTGCGGGGGGAATATCTCGGACGTAGTGGATGTGGAGCGCGTAGCAGATACGGTGCGGCTGATTCCCGGCGTAACCACCGCCAAGGTTCACACCTTTGTGTGCTCTGATCCGGGGCAGCACATGATCAGCAACGACATCCTGGAAGAGAATCTTGACCGCGTCGTGGTAGCCTCCTGCACGCCGTTTCTCCACGAGCAGACATTTCGCGGAGCCGTTGCGCGCAGCGGCATGAATCCCTATCTCTACGAGCACGTCAATATTCGCGAGCAGGCGTCGTGGGCACACAAGCACGATCCCGAGGGCGCAACCGCCAAGGCGATCCGCATGATTGCCGGCGCCGTGGGCAAGTTGCGCTACGCACAGCCGCTGGAGCAGATCAAGCTGCCGAATCATCGCCGTGCGCTGGTGATCGGCGGCGGAATCGCCGGGATGAAAGCTGCCACCGATCTTGCCGCGCGGGGCATCAAGGTGCTGCTGGTTGAGACGGAGCAGAAACTTGGCGGGCGGCTGAACTACCTGGGGCGCGTGTACCCCAGTGAGAGCGCCGCCGCAGAGC
>JAJYBT010000013.1 GCA_021778875.1 Acidobacteriota bacterium
AAACATGCCGCCACCGTCCACGCCTGCTTCTTCCACGCGACTTTCATCATCTTGTCCTCAGATACTCGATCAGGTCGTTCAACTCATCCTTGGTTAGATCGTTCGTGCGACCGTGCTTGTCTTCGGAGTTGTAGATCGTCCATATCTCTTCCAGCGTTGCCGCCGACCCATCATGCAGATACGGCGCCGTCAGGGCGATGTTCGTCAGTTGTGGCGTATCCAGCAGCCCCGAGTCATCCGTCGGCTTCTTGGTTCCCACGTCAAAGGACTTCTGGCTGGTCCCCTTCAGTCCGCTGTGGCAGTACACGCAGCGATTCTTCTCCGGAATCGGATTGCCGAACTTGTCCACCTTGCGCTCAAAGATCTCCTTGCCGCGCTCCTCGGCTGCGGTCAGTTCGTATCCAGGCAGCTTCCAGCGATTCGGCCTCGGCGGCATGCTGCGGATATAGGTCACCAGATCGGCCAGCGTCAGATCGTCGTAGTTCTCCGCGCGCCAGAAATACCGCTCCGTGCGCGGCCCGCACTCCGTCGGCAGATTCGGGTTGCCGCCGTTCCACTTGTACGGATCCGTCCCTTTGACGTCCTCCAGCAAGCGGTTATCCACAATGCCGCGGCCGAATCCATCCGGCTCCAGATCCCAGTTCAAGCCGTCAAAGGTCGAGTCGATATGGCAGTTGGCGCATCCAATCTGCCCTTGAAACGACTGCGCCGCCGAATAGAACGTCTGCTCCCCGTGCCGCAGCACGGATATCTGTTTCGGCCCCGACAGCGTCACCGTGCTGGCAACCTTGTTGCTCCGCGTGTCAATCACGCTGATCGTGTCATCCAGCCGGTTGGCCACAAGCAGTGTGCGGCCGTCATGCGAGAGCAGAACGCCGCGCGGATCGCGCCCAACCGCAACCCGCGTAATCACGTAGTTGGCGCTCGCGGAGAGATCGTACACAAACGGCTGCGGGTGCAGGTGGACGTAGCGCAGCAGCCGCGGCACGTCAATCACCGTCAACATCTGCGAGCCGCCGCTGGTCACATACATGCGCGACTTGTCCGGCGTGATCGTCACGCCAAACGGTCGCGCCGCATAGCGCTCCAGTTCATCCAGCGGAACCTCGACCGGCTTGGGCCCAACATCAGCGCCGAAGAGCGTAAGCGTATCTTCAAAGGCTCCGCCATGCTCCAGGTGCGCCAGCGGAACCAGGTTCTTCGGGTGCAGCTCCGCAACCGCCGCCAGCCTGCCATCCGCGGACACCGCCACATGAAATACGCCGGCAATGCTGCGCAGCGCGATGCGATCGACAACCACGGCGCGCGCCGCATCGATGACCGTAACCTCCGACTCCGGCGCGGTGCGGAACGCAGTCGGATTCGGATACACATGCGTCACATACAAACGGCTCCCATCCGGCGACGGCGTAATGTAACTGGCGCCGCGCCCGGCAGAGAGCCGCTTCTCTTCCTGCCCTGTCTGCGCATTCAACACGGCAACATCGCTGCTGATGCGGTTTGCAACAAACAGATGTTTTCCGGCGCGGTCCTCCACCACGCTGGACGGCTCTGCGCCCACCGGCCACGTCGCCACCACGCTCAACGCCTTCGTATCGATAACGGAGATCGTGTCGTCCCACGTATTGGTCACAAACAGCCGCGCGCCGTCGACAGATAGCGAGAAGCCGCGCGGAAGATGCCCCACCGGAATCTTCTTCTCCTCCGCGTAGGTTGCCGCATTCAGCACCCGCACCTCATCGCTCTGCTGGCACAGCACAAACAGCTTTGCGCCGTCAGTCGACAACACCAATTCCTCAGGGGACGCGTAGGTAAGCACCTCGCCTGTCCGCCCGGTCATCACCGCGCGCGCAGGGCCACCCGTCCACAGCGCCACGCCAAACAGGACCGCTGCCGTGGAGAGCAGCCCACCCGCAATGCCGGCGCGCAACCGCACTTGAGTCTGCCGCATCATCGAGGCTCCTCCACCGTCAGCACGCGATCGACTCCCTGCTTTTCGACCGCCTGTTCGCGCCCGCTTGGCCAATGCACAATAATCTTGTCCACCTCGGTCGTCGTACCCAGGCCGTAGTGCAGGCGATCGTCGTTCTGCGACAGATACCCTGACTCCGCCACGCGCTCCTGCATGTAACGCTTGCCGCCTGCGTATACCTCAACGCGCGCGCCAATGCCGTCGCGGTTGCTCTTGGTTCCCTTCAGCTTGATCTCGACCCAGTGGCCGGTGTTCTTTGAGATGTTGTGCACCAGCGTGCCCCGCGCGCCCAGGTTCACAAGGAACGCGTCCACCTTGCCATCGTTGTCGTAGTCGCCAAAGCACGCTCCGCGAGCCACGGTGCGCTTGCTCAGCACCGCCCCCGCCTCGCGCGAGATGTCTTCATAACGCCCGTTGCCCAGTCCGCGATACAGCGTATGCTCCTGGGGAATCAGATGGATCAGGCCGCCATGGAAGATCAGTATGTCCAGTTGGCCATCGTTGTCGTAGTCGTAGATGCCCGATCCCCAGCTCACATACTGCGCGTTCCCCTGCGACACACCATTGGTCGCGCCAATATCGTCAAAGGTCAGCTTGCCGGTATTGCTGAGCATGCGGTTGTAGCGGCCATCCGTCACCCAAAGGTCCAGTCGTCCCTTGCCTTCTAGGTCAGCGAACACCGGGCCCATCGCAGAGGTCGACTCGCCATTCTGCCCAAACGCAGTCCCGGAATCGTTGCCAATCTCTTCAAACGTGCCGTCGTGTTTGTTGTGGAAGAGAAAGTTCTCCGTCCGGTCATTGGCAACGTAGATGTCATCCCATCCATCGCCGTCAAAGTCCGCCGCGGTCACGCCCATCGTGCGACCGATAAACGCCCCGATGCCGGACTTGTCCGTAACATCGGTAAACGTGCCATTACAGTTGTTGTGGTACAGGCGATTCGTTTCGCCCTCATAATCCAATGGTCCGGGATAGTTATCCGCGCCGTAAAACGCACGATACTTCGGATCGAACTTGACGTAGCGGCCGACAAAAAGATCCACGCAGCCATCCTTGTCATAGTCCAGCCATGTCGAACTGATCGACCAGCCATCCACCTTGATGCCGGCCTTCTCGGTCACATCCGTAAAGTGCCCGTTGCCGTCATTGTGATAAAGAATCACTCGCCCATATCCGGTTACCAGCAGATCCACATTCCCATCGTTGTCGTAATCCGCTGCCGTAACCGCCATGCTGTAGAGGTCGGGAGCAAGCCCTGCCTGCTCGGTCACATCCGTAAAGTGCCCATTGCCGTCATTGCGGTACAAGTGGTTATGCGGCAGCGGATCCGGCTTCTCCTTCAGCGGATACGGATGCATCGAGTCATCCAGCGGACGGCCATTTACTACATACAGGTCAGGCTTACCGTCGTTGTTGTAGTCGAACCACACGCAGCCCGCGCCGGTTCCCTCCAGCAGCGACCCCAGCTTGGCTGATCCAAAGCTGTGCACAAAATCAATGTGCGCCTTGTCGCTCGCATCCTCAAACAAGATCGGCGAAGACTGGGGAGCAGCACTACTCTGTGCCGCGGTCTGTGCGCCTTGCGCCGCAGCGGGCGTCTGCGCCTGCGCCGCCGGCACTGCCAGCAGTGAAAAAATAAAAAGCGCAATCGGAAAACGCGTCATGCCCTCAGTGTCCCCCCGATGTCATTGGCTGCGACGCACCTGCCTGTACGGCATGCGTAAGATCAACCGGCGTTGTGGTGCGCAGCAACACGGCGGGCACTCGATTCTCAGAGGAACGCTCCGGCCCCGTATGGCATCCCACGCAGATGCGCTGCTCCCCGCCACGAATCCACAACCACCCCTTCTGCTGCCGCAGTACAACCCCCTTCGCGTCCAGCAGGGCAAAGCGGATCGGCCTGTCGCCCGGCACCTGCACAAAGAAGGAGCCATCTTTCTCCACCGGCGCTGTGCCCATCGCAACCGCATGGCCCTTGGCATCCTGCGCCTCCAGCCGCACCCGCTCTGGCGTGCCCTTCAGCGCTCCGTCGCGCGAGAGCCTCGCATCCAGCGCCAGCACGTTGGCGTAATCCCACGGATGCAAACCCGAAGGGTGACGACGCGGCACGGTACGGCGCGCAACCACCACCGGCTCCAGCAGATTCTTTCCCGGCTCACTGACAATCGTCTGCATCGTGGCAGTTCCGGGCTTCCATAGCCGGATCTCGTAAGGTGATGTCGCCGCCGTACGTGCGCTCACCAGCCACTCGCCATCGGAGGTTTCCGTAATCGCGCCCGCAAACTCGCCTCGCGGTGTCGTGATCTTTTCTTCGTGCGCCAGCGGCGAGGTAAACCGAGCCAGCGAGTGCCCCTGCGTAAACACCACATCGCCTGAAGCCACCTGCGCGCCACCCCAGCGTGCCTGCCCGTGATCGCAACGATAGGACTCCACGCCCGAACCATCCGCGTAAACCAGGTACAACTCCGGCGTCGTACCGGAGCCAAGCGGGTAACCTGACTCGAACAGGATCCGCCCGTCCTCCAGAACGTTCACCGGAAACGCGCTCGTGTGCAGATACGTCAGCGGCGTAATCCCCGGACCGCCCGTCGGATTCAGCATGATGTAGTTCAGCAGGTGACCATCGTCCGCGGACTGCAGTTCGAATCCATGCGCCGTGCGCTGCGCCCACACCATGCGCGCGCCGGGCAGGTAGAGCGGCCTCACCGCATCCGTCGCCGTCGTAATCACCTTGCGAACCGAATGATCCTTGAGCGTCAGCTCCCAAATCTGCCAGGGATCGTTCTCTGTTTTCTTGCCGGCAAACAGAACCTGCTTGCCGTTGAAATAAACATCCGCATCCGCGGTTGCGGCAAAGCCCGTCACCAGCGGCTCCGCCTTGCCGTCGTGGATCAGCAGCAACTGCGCGCCCTTGGGGAAGCGCTCGCCGCCGCGCAACTCGGCCAGCGGCTCATACACGGGAGCGGCGGTCACAATCAAATCCGCGCCGATCTTCTCCACCGGATCCGGCGCAAATCCGCACATCGGAACCAACAACGCAATGCAGGCAGCAACCCAACCAACCCTAGCCCGATCCTTCATCCAACAGCCTCCATTGGCCGTGCGCCTGTCGGCTCACACAGCATGAGCCCACGCAGCGCAAGATAGGGATCGAGCATCGTCATCATCTCGTCAAACTCTGCAAAGTCCAAGGACTGGTCTCCGTCACTCCACGCCTTGTCGGGATTGGGATGAACCTCCACCAGCAGTCCATCCGCGCCTGCCGCGACTGCGATGCGCGCCAGCGCGGGAACCAGGTCCCGGCATCCGGCTGCATGACTGGGATCGGCGATCACCGGCAGATGCGAGATCTGCTTCAGAAGCGCAATGGCCGCCACATCAAACGTATTGCGCGTCGCCGTCTCAAACGTGCGAATGCCGCGCTCGCAAAGAATTACGTTGGGATTGCCGTTCTCCAGAATCAACTGCGCCGAGCGCAGCAGGTCGGCCACCGTGGCCATCATGCCGCGCTTCAGCAGAATCGGCCTGCCCGAGCGCGCAGCCGCCTCCAGCAGCGCGTAGTTCTCCATGTTGCGCGTGCCGATCTGCAGGATGTCCGCGTACTCCGCCACCAAAGGCACGTCGCACTCTGACATCACTTCGGTCACAATCGCCAGACCGCTTTCGTCGCGCACGCGGGCCAGCATCTTCAGCCCTTCCAGGCCATGCCCCTGAAATGCATACGGAGAACTGCGCGGCTTGAAGGCGCCACCCCGCAGGATCCGCGCACCGCAGCGGCGCACATGATCGGCGGTCGCCATCAGCTGGAACTCGGTTTCCACCGAGCATGGCCCAGCCATTGTGACGAAATCGGCGCCTATCTCAAGATCCAACACCGGCACAATCGTCTGCTGCCGGCGCGAACTCTTCAGGACATCCGGTGTTTCGGCGAACCTTTCCTGCCAACTTCTGCGCACCCTCTGCGCTCCAATCCGGGGAAGCGTCAGACTATCGTGCGGCAGTGTGACATGCATCCATCGAAAGATGGAACAAACATGTGATGGAGCTCACATCTTTCCTGCGCGAAGTATGCATATCTACAGGTGTTTGGCTACGATGACGCAGCAGCGCTGCTCGTCCAAGTTGGCGCAGCGCGCCACAGAGGTCACATACGCGCCATCGGAGGCGGCCGGTACCCAAACTCAGCATCCACAATAGCTGCAATGCCAAGCGCCGTCTCATCCTCATACGGACGCGCAACAATCTGCACGCCGATGGGCAATCCCTCCGGCGAGTGGCCAACCGGAACAACGGCCGCGGGCGCGGCCAGCGTATTGAACCACTGCGTGTGCCGCACGGCATCCAGATAGGAAACAGTGCGGCCTTCCACGCTCCACGCACGCTCCCCATGCCGAATCGCCGGAACGCTGGCCACCGGGCACAGCAGCACCGGGTGCGCGCGCATCTCGTTCAGTGCCTTACTGCGCAGCAGGTCGAGTTCCGCCCATGCGTCCAGCAACTGCGCCGGCGAAAACGGCGGTACCGATCCGGCAATCTCAAGAAACTCGCGGAAGATGGGGCTCAATTGCTGTTCTTTGCCGCGAATCGCTGGCGCATAGAACATGGCTCCGCATTGCACAAACAGCTTCCACCACAGCTTGCGCAGCGGCTCCAGCGCGCGCATCCGGATGGGCTCCACGCGGAAGCCTGCCTCGCGCAGCACCGTCGCAGCCGCATTCACGGCAGCGCGCGTCTCCGGAGTCACAGGAACCAGGCCGTCGTCCTCAAAGAAGCCGATGGTCTGGCTGCGCAGTTCTTCAAGCGGCCGCTCACGCCACGGAATGGGAGGACTGGATGGATCGCACAAATCCTGCCCGCCGAGCACGCGAAACAGAAGCGCCACGTCCGTCATGGTTCGGGCCATTGGCCCAATGGCGCCGAGCACGGAGAAAGGGCCGACACAGGGCGGCAGGTGCCCGCGTCCCGGAAAGCGGCCCGGCGTGGGCTTCAGTGAGCAGATGCCTGTAAAGTGCGCGGGAATGCGCACGGAACCGCCGCTGTCGCTGCCCAGCCCGGCTGCAGACATGCCCGCGGCAATGGCCGCCGACTCGCCGCCGCTCGATCCGCCCGGTGAGCGATCCAGGTCCCACGGATTCCTCGTGGTCCCGTACAGCAGGTTCGACGTCTCGTAGGCCATCAGGAACTCCGGGCAGTTGGTCGTGCCCAGAATCAGCGCTCCGGCCGCGCGCAGCCTGGCCACGGCCACGGCATCTTCCCGCGGCACCTCGCCCTTGTGCAGCAAGCTGCCAATCTCGCAGCGATAACCGGCCGTGGCAATGGACGACTTCACCGTTACCGGCAGTCCATGCAGCGGACCACGCGCGCCTTGAGCCTCATCCATCTGCCGGGCCTGCACGCGCACCCGATTGGCGTCATAGTCCACCAGTGCGTTCAGCTGCGGATTCAGCCTTTCAATCTGCCGAATATGCGCTTCCGCCAGTTCCTCAACGGATATCTCGCCCGAGCGCAGCAGCGCCAGCTGCTCCATCGCGGACCGCAGCACCAGTTCACTCATCGCTACCCCTCGCTATCTGGCTGCGCGAGCAGCGCATCCCGCATTGCTGGTTGCTTCCACTACGGATGCGCCGCTGCACTCGGCATCGGCAGCGCATCATCGCTGGGCGTGGAAGGCAGAACCCGGTAATCGAATCGATAGGAACGAACCGGCTCGCCCGTATCAAAGCGGTCGTTCCAGTTCAACTGATAGTTCAGCGCATCCGCGTCATCCGGGAACTTCTCGCTTGCCGGATACGGATACGAGCTCATCGTGTGGAATGGCAGCTGCGCCACGGTGTACGGCGACGCATCCCACCAATCCATATCCTTCACGTAGCCATTGGCATAGAAGAAGTAATCGCGCTTCCAGCCCGCGGGCAGCGCCGGCAGCTTGCTCACATCGAACTCCGTCGCAATCTCTTCGCCGCTGCCAAAGATGGCGTAGCGATCATCCACGCCCTTCACCAGTTCCGTCACGTCGCCCAGGCGGGTGTAGCTGCCGCGCTGGTGCTGGAACGGTCCCGTCAGGCTCACGCGATCATAGTCATAGTCCAGATCGCCCGGGCTGCTGCCTTCCGTCTGCTTTGGATAGCCGCGGAACTGCTCCGTCGCCATGGCCAGCGGCACCTCGGTGGTTCGGGCCTCAGCATCCGCGTGGTTATCAACCAACACCTGGTCCCAGTAAATCTCCAGGTTGCTCACCAGCCGGATGCGCCGCGTTCCCGCGGGCAACTTGCCGGTCAGGTCCACAACAATCGTGCGTTCCAGGCCTGCCGGGAAGCCTGCATCGCCGGGTACGCGCTGCCATGTTCCATCCGGCAGCTCCGCCTCCACGTAAGGCGAGATCGGCTTCACGCCGGCCTGCCATGCCGCATAAAGCGAGGTCGCGCTGAAGTAGTTCACATACCCCGTCATCAGCAGTCGCAGCGGCACTCCCGGCTGAACATTGCCCAGATCCAGGGTCAGGTTGTGCAGGTTGGCAAAGCCGTCGTACGGCAACGGCTTGAACCCGCTTGCAAACCTGTGATCGCGCCGGCTCAGCTCCGGCAGAACATCGCGGCCGTCGCCATCCCAGGCGCCCACCGGCAGGCGAGCACTCTCTGACGCCACCACGCGCCCCGAGGCAAACGGAGGATCGTCCAGGAACTTTTCGTCGGGATTCACTTCCACATTCCCCGGATGGTCCACCGCCACCAGCCGCAACTGGTCAATGTAGTTCACCTCTTCCATCGGCTCAATAAAGCGCAGGCTCAGTCTGCCCTTCACCGGAACCGCCGCATCGCCATCCACCTTGATCCACTCGCTCGGATTCGGTGTATTGCGCCGCGTCGGGGTGAACCAGTGGCCCACAACACCCGCGCCGATCACGTCCGTAACCAGCTTGTAGTGTTTGCCATTCCATGCGAACAGCACCGGGCAGGAACTGCCTCGGCGATCCGCTTCCTTCATGGCAATAACCTGCGTATGCGGCAGATCAATCTCATCCTGCAGCACACCCGTGGG
Organism: Acidobacteriota bacterium; assembly: GCA_021778875.1. The sequence continues at coordinate 9,011 of JAJYBT010000013.1, forward strand.
CCACAGTATCCGCAGCAGGTCGATGCTTTCCGCCTTGCCCAGGCCGATAAGAACCTGAGGCGGAGCCTGCGTCTGGTAACCCGAAGCGCCTGCCAGCTCCCACTTCTGCCACTGTCCGCTGGCAAAGATCTCTACCTTCGCGCCAATAGCCGTCTTGTTATCCGCGTAGCCGCTCAGGTCAAGCCGCACAAAGTGGTTCTTGTTGCCGCCCACATTGCGCAGCAGCACGGGCGACGCCTTCGCCTGGGTCACAATCAGGTCCGGCGCGCCATCTCCATCCACATCAGCCGCAATCAGTCCCCGAGCATCATCGAGCTTCACACGGTCCAGCCCCAGCGAGCGGCTCACATCCTCAAACGTTCCATCCCCGCGATTCCGCCAGACGCACACGCGAGCACCCGCCTTGGTCTGCACAATCGCCGCCAGGTCCACCCAGCCATCATTGTCGATGTCGACCGGAGTCAGTCCCCAGGCCCGCAAAACACCTGAAGTGCTCAACGCAACCCGCTCAAAGCGCCGGCCCACGTTGTTGGGGCCGGGCACGTTGCGCCACAGCGTAACGCCGGGCGCTCCGGCATGCGTCACCGCAATGTCCATCCAGCCGTCCTTGTCGAAGTCCAGCACGGCAATTCCCTCCGTGGCCGGCAGCTTCGCATCATACAGCGGCTGCGTGGGATACTTCCCTTCGCGCGGATTCACGTAGATCAGCGGCGAGGCCGCCTCACCCGTTGTGGCAATATCCACCGCGCGATCGTTATTAAAGTCGGTAAGAATCACCGCTGCGGTTGCGCTGGCGCCGCCAAAGCCCGCGGGCTCGGTCCATTCTGTAAACGTCTTGTTACCGTTGTTCCTCCACAAAACGTTGTCTTCGCCACCAGCCTGGAGCGGCTGCCCGGTCACAAACAGGTCCAGGTCGCCGTCGTGGTCAAAGTCCACAAACGAGATTCCTGTAGGCCGATTCCGCGCGCTCAGTCCCGCGGCTGCCGTCACATCCTCAAACTTGCCCTTGCCCAGATTGTGAAAGAGCCGCACTCCATCGTCCGTCGCAACAGCCAGATCGTTCAGATTATCGGCGTCAAAGTCGCCCACGGTGCAGGCCACCGCATGCCCCTGCAGCTTCAGCCCCTCGGCCGCCGCATCCAGTTCCTCAAAGGAGCCGTCGCTCTTGCGGTGCAGCACGGCAATTGCCTGCTCGCCGCTCTGCAGCAGAATCAGATCCATCGATCCCGATCCGGTGGTATCCATCATGCAGGCACCGCCGGTTTCGCTGCCTGCGGAAGCCCGTGTCTTGGATGCAGCGGGCAACATGCTCTGCGCTTCGAGCTTTACCGGAATCATCTGCCGCTCGATTGCCTGAGGCTCCTCCACCGGCGTCACGGTCGAGTAATGTCCCTGCTCTCCATACGCCAGCCCGATTGCGGCGGAGATCTTGGTGGTGGTCATGTGCTGGAAGAGCTTGAAGTGTACCCGCGCCTCCTGCGTGTGCCCGGAGCGCTGCAATGCCCGCGCCATCGCAAACTCCGACGAGGCGTGCAGGGCGTTGATGGCCAGCGCCTGCTTCAGCACCACGATCGCCTTGTCGTACTCCTTCATCTCCTGGTAGCACACGCCCTCAAAGTAGTAGGAGTCCACGTCCCGGGGATCCAGCTTCGTCGCCTGCTGAAAGCTGGCAAGCGCCGTGTCCAGTTCGTTGTCCGCGTGCTGCGCCAGCCCCAGGTTGTACCAGGCCTGCGGATTGTCCGGGGCAAGCTGGATGGCCTGGTGCAGATACTTCTTGGCATCGTCCAGCTTCTGCAGGGTCATCAGGGCAATGCCCTCGTTAATGGCCGCCTGGGCCATCTTCGGGTCCTTCTGGAACGCCTGGGCAAATGCCTCCGCGGCCTTCTCCGTGAACTGCTGGCCCATCAGGGCCACGCCGCGATTGTTCAGCCGGATTGCCTCCGGGTTATAGCCTGGCTCAGCGCCCGCCACCGCAGTTGCCGCTGCAAACAGAACCAGGGCGCCAAGCCCGCCGATTCGCATCCATCTTTTGCCCAAGTGCATCTCCAGCGCGGCCGGGCATTTCCATCCCATAAAACCGCGGAACCCTCTAGTGTATGCGAGCAGGCAGTCCATCGGCACGGCTCTTGCCACCCTCTTTGCTCTCATCAAAAGCCCCAGCCCGCGCCAATTTATACTTCCTCTGTGTCGGCACATCTGGACCACATCCACTGGCATAGCTTTCTGCAACGCCCCGTCCTGCAGCCTCCCGCTGCGGAGGAGCTTGCCCTCTTGCGCCGCAGGCGAATCCTGATCACCGGCGCGGGAGGCTCCATCGGCTCTGCCCTAGCGCTGCGCCTTGCCGCCCTCAGCCCTGCCTGCCTGGTATTGCTGGAAGCCTCAGAGAGCCACCTGTTTGCTCTGCAAAATGTCCTCGCCGAACCCGCAATCCCCCTGCTCGGCAACGCTGCCAACCCGGCACTGATAGACGAAATCTTCGCGCGATACTCGCCCGATCTCGTCTTTCATGCCGCCGCATTCAAACATGTTCCCCTGCTTGAGGCGCACCCGCTGGAGGCCATCGAAAACAACGTCTTCGGCACGCAGGCCGTGGTCTCGGCCGCAGCCCGGCGCGCGCACGTCGTCCTGCTCTCCACAGACAAGTCCGTCGAGCCCGCTTCCATCCTCGGCGCCACCAAGCGCATCGCAGAGCAGATCGTGCTTGCCGCCGGTGGCACCGCTCTGCGCCTGGGCAATGTCCTCGGCTCACGCGGCAGCGTCGCTGAGATCTTCGCAGGCCAGATCGCAACCGGAGGCCCCATCACCGTCACCGATCCCGCCGCCCGGCGCTACTTCCTCACCGTGGACGAAGCCGTTCACCTTCTGCTGGCTGCCGCGATCGAACCTCTGCCGCCCAGGCTGCTTGCGCCCGCGCTGCCCGCCCCGCACTACATCGTGGATTTTGCCGAGTTCCTGGCGCGGCACCTCGCCCCCGGCCGCTCCATTCCCGTCCAGTTCACGCAGGCCCGGCCCGGCGACAAGGAAGACGAGCAACTCTGGTCCGCGTCGGAAAGCGCGCATCCCGCCTGCGCACCGGACCTCTTCGATATCCGGTTTGCGCCCATCGCAGCGGCGGAGTTGCAATGCGCCCTTGCCAGCCTGCGCGCCGCGCTCGACGCACGCAACACGGCTGCGGCGCTTGCCCTCGTGCGTCAGCTTGTTCCGGATTACACACCCGGCACTGCCGTTCTGGCGCTGGCAGGCGAGCACGCAACGCGAGTCACCCTATGACCAGCCCAACCTCCGGCCCAACCGGGCTTGCCTCCACCGCCAGCGCCAGACGACGCATCGGTGTCGTCACCACCTCCCGCGCCGACTACAGCCATCTGTACTGGCCGCTGCGTGAGCTGGCTGCGAACGCCGGCGTGGAACTCGGCGTCTTTGCCCTTGGCCCGCACCTTGCGCCGCAGTTCGGCAACACCATTCACGAAATTGAGCGGGACGGGTTCCCCATCCGCGCGCGCATTGAGTGCCTGCTCAACTCCGACTCCGACACCGGCATGGCCAAAACCATCGGCCTGGCCACTCTGGGCCTTGCCGACGCTCTCTCGGCATGGCGGCCTGACATCCTGCTGCTCATTGCTGATCGCTATGAGATGCTGGCGCCAGCCTCGGTCGCGCTCGCACTGCGCATCCCCATTGCGCACATTGAAGGCGGCGAGGTAAGCCAGGGAGCCATCGACGACCATGTTCGCAATGCTCTCACCAAGCTTGCGCACATCCACTTCACCTCCACGCAGACCGCGCGCCGCCGCGTGATTGCCATGGGCGAGGAGCCGTGGCGCGTGCATCACGCAGGTGCGCCCTCGCTCGACCACATGCGCCGCTCCGCGCTGCTCTCTCGCTCCGCAATAGAGGCGCAGCTCGGCCTCACCTTCACCATGCCCACCCTGCTGGCGGCCTGGCATCCTGTCACGATTCTCCGCGATACCAACGCGGAGGCAGACGCCCTGTTCACGGCGTTGGCACAGGCTCCCGGTCAACTCGTCTTCGTCTATCCCAACTCGGATGCAGGCAGCCACGCACTGATCGAGCGCACGCAGGCTCTTGCCGCCACCCGCGCCAACACCCGTCTCTTCGTGAACCTGGAGGCCATCACGTACTGGAGCCTGCTGGGGCAGGTGGATGCGCTCGTAGGCAACTCCTCCAGCGGCATCATGGAAGCTGCCTCCTTTGCTCTGCCGGTCGTGAATGTCGGCATGCGCCAGCAAGGCCGCGAGCGCGCCGGCGACGTGATCGATGCTCCAGCTGATGCGCCTGCCATTCTCGATGCCATCCATCGCGCACTGGCG
>JAJYBT010000751.1 GCA_021778875.1 Acidobacteriota bacterium
GAGCCGACATCCAATATGTACAAGCGATTCATTGCGAGTGCGATGTCGCTTGGATCGCTCAGTCCTGAGGCCCACCAAACGATCACCGCAGCCATGAACCTGCTTGGTGCACGCTCCAACACCGGCGAGGGCGGTGAAGATCCCGCCGTGTACCAACCCGATGTGAACATCGATCTGGTTGGCCGGCCGACTCCATCGCACCTGCTTAATAACAAGATCAAGCAGGTGGCTTCGGGCCGCTTTGGGGTAACGGCTGAGTACCTGATGCATGCGGAAGAGATCGAGATCAAGGTCGCGCAAGGCTCAAAGCCGGGCGAAGGCGGCCAGCTTCCGAGTCACAAGGTGACCGAGCTGATTGCGCGCCTGCGCCACGCGCAGCCCGGCGTGCAGTTGATCAGCCCTCCGCCGCACCACGACATCTACTCGATCGAGGACCTGGCGCAGTTGATCTACGACCTGAAGCGCGTGAATCCGAAGGCCGCGATTGGTGTGAAGCTGGTCTCTGAGTGCGGCGTTGGGACCGTAGCGGCTGGTGTGGCGAAGGCCTATGCGGACTATATCGTGATTGCCGGAAACAACGGCGGGACGGGCGCGTCTCCACTCTCGAGCATTAAGTATGCGGGCAATCCGTGGGAGCTTGGACTGGCGGAAGCGCAGCAGGTGCTACTTGCCAATGGTCTGCGCGGGCGAGTTCGGCTCCGTTGCGACGGCGGCCTGCGTACGGCGCGGGACATCCTGATCGCCGCTCTGTTGGGGGCGGACGAGTATGCCTTTGGCACGGCGGTGCTAGTGGCGCTGGGTTGCGACATGGCCCGGCAGTGCCATCTGAATACCTGCCCGACTGGGATTGCGACGCAGCGGCCTGATCTGCGGGCGAAGTTCCGCGGGCGGCCGGAGAATCTGGTTCGCTTCTTTGAGGAACTGGCACGGGACCTGCAGTCACTGCTGGCGCAATACGGATTGCCTTCGCTGGATGCGGCCATTGGACGGACGGACCTGCTGGAACAAGTGCGACACGATGGCCAGCTCGATCTGGCGGCGATGCTGGCTGCTCCGACGGAGGGCGAGATTCGCTGGCAAGGTAAGCGCAATGTGCGGCCTTCCACCCGGAAGCCGATTGACGATGCATGGGTTGAGCCGGCGATGGAGGCGTATCGCAAGGGCGAGAACTACATTCACGATGCCCTGGTTGCCAACGAGGACCGCACACTGGGCGCGCGGCTGGCGGGTGAGCTGGCGCTACTGAACACCAACGGGACCCGCACCGATGCGGAGCTGGTCTTCAAGCTGAGCGGCGTAGCGGGGCAGTCGTTTGGCGCCTTTGCGGCTCCGGGGATGCAGCTTATTCTGAAGGGCCTGGCCAACGACTTTGTGGGCAAGGGGCTTTCGGGCGGCGAGATCATCCTGCGCGGCGAAGGCCGGGCGGCGCTGCAATCGGAGCTGCACGTGATCCTGGGCAATGTGGCTCTCTACGGCGCGACCAGCGGAGCCTTGTTTGCTGCAGGCCGTGCAGGCGAGCGCTTTGCCGTGCGCAACTCGGGCGCGCTGGCCATTGTGGAAGGCGTGGGCGACCACGGCTGCGAGTACATGACGGGCGGTCTTGCGGTGATTCTTGGAGCCACGGGCTTCAACTTCGGCGCGGGCATGACGGGCGGCCTGGCGTGGGTGTTTGACGAGGACGGCAGCTTCATCGACAAGCAGCTTTACCATGCGGACTTCCTGACTCCGGAGCCCTACAACACGCTGGACGACGAGGCGAAGGAGGCGATTTACGGGCTGGTGCAGCTGCATGCGGAGAAGACCGCCAGCACGCGCGCCTACTGGTTGCTCTCCAAATGGGACGAGCTGGCTCCGCGCTTTGTGCGGATGACGCCGAAGCCCCAGTAACCAACTCGCGCGGGGCTGCCGAAGGAGGCGGCTCTGCGCGTGGCTTGCAGCTTGCGGCGGCGTGGCTTTTCCTCTACCTTTAAGTCGCTGTGTTCAACCTTAAAACACTGAACGATGTCTTCTTCGAGATGGTTGCGGGGGGCCGCGACCGCGCCGTCCTGCGTCAGGATGCCGAAGGTAAGTGGCAGCCCATCTCCGCCAACCAGATCTACCAGAGGGTTCGCGCGCTGGCCGGCGCCTTTGCTGCGTGGGGCATCCGCAAGGGCGACCGCGTGGCCATTCTGGCCGAGAACCGCTGGGAATGGGCGGTGGCAGACTTTGCGGTGCTGGCGCTGGGCGCGGTGGATGTGCCGATCTATCCGACGCTGACGGCAGACCAGACGGCGGCGCTGCTGGCGGACTCGGGCTCGCGGGTGGCGGTGGTTTCGACCAAGGCGCAGTACGACAAGGTGGTGCAGTTCCGGGGGCAGACGGCGGTTGAGTACGTGGTCGTGATGGACGACGAGGCGACGCCGGATGGGGTTCAGCTGAGCACCTTGCTGGGCGACGCGGACAAGGAGTCGGGCCGGGATGCGGCGTTTGACCGGATGGCGTATGGGGTGGCTCCGGAGGACCTGGCGACCATCATCTATACGTCGGGAACGACGGGCGAGCCGAAGGGGGTGATGCTGACGCATGGCAATGTGGCGGCCAACATCAACGAGTCGCTGGCGGGCTTCGAGATCGGGAAGGAGGACGCGTGCGTGTCCTTCCTGCCGCTGTCGCACATTACGGCGCGGCACCTGGACTATGCCATGTATACGCGGCAGGCGACGGTGGCCTATTGCAGCAGCTTTGACCGGCTTCCGGCGGCGCTGAAGGCGGTGCAACCCACG
>JAJYBT010000752.1 GCA_021778875.1 Acidobacteriota bacterium
CATCGAGTAACTTGCAGCAACTGAAGTATGCCGAGAAGCAAGCGATGCCAAGGACAGAAGCTGCTCCCGTCAGCCAGAAAGAGACACATTCCGCAGGCGCCAGTACGCGTGAGCGGCTGCGCCAGATCGCGCTCGACCTCTTCTGGGAAAAGGGCTATCGCAAGACCAGCACGCGAGACCTGGCCTCGGCCCTGGGCGTTCAGCAGGCGTCGCTCTACTACCACGTCAAGAACAAGGAAGAGCTGCTCTACGACATCTGCTATTCCTCGCTGGAACAAGTCATTCAGCAGGTTGAGGCTGCCGCGCGTCGCGCTGCGGACCCACTCGAATCGTTACAAATGATTGCCGAGTCTCACCTGACAGCAACGCTTGCACTGCAGCGTGAGGCACTGGTCAGCATGTACGATTACCGTTCTCTTTCAGCGGAGTGCAACCAGGAGATTAATGCTTTCTGGACCCGCTATGAGCAAATGGTAACCAAGATCTACGACGCGGCGATTACGGCCGGCATGATGCGCTCCGGCATTCCGCACAAGTACCATTACCACGCCGTGATGAGCATGGCGATGTGGCCGGTACTCTGGTTTCGTCCTGACGGAGAACTGCCCGTGAAAGCGCTGGCTCGCGTCTTTTCCGATCTCTATATCAAAGGCGCCGCCGCGCCGGGTGTTGCGATCCATCTTGAAAGCAGCCACGAAGCGATCGTCGCAGCCGGACTGGAGCCGCAGCCCATCTGCGAAACCCGCAATGAGACCCATGCGCGGCTGCTCGATATTTCCAGCATGCTCTTTGCCACTCGCGGCTACACCACGACATCGACACGCGAGATTGCGGAAGCAATGGGCATTGAGAAGGCCTCGCTCTACTACTACACGAAGAGCAAAGATGACCTCTGCTACCAGATCATCCGCTCCGCGCATGAGTACATGCTGCGCAGAGTTACAACTGCGCTGCAAGGAGTCCGCGGCGCAGAGGCACGCCTGCTCAACCTGATCGTTGCACATGTGGTCGCGCTGCTGGAGCACAAGAACTGGCTTGCGGTTGCCAATGAGCAGATCAACTTTCTCGGCGCAAAGAAACGACTCGAGATTGTGGAGTTGCGCGACAGGTACGAAGCGTTTGTGCGGCAGATTCTGCGCGAAGCCCAGGAGGCGGGCGTGCTGCGGGATGACGTTTCCGCGCGCTATTTGGGATTTGCCCTGCTGGGCATGATTACGCACATTTACCCCTGGTATCAGGAAGAGGCCGATATCGAGCCGCGCTCACTTGCGTTGCTGCTGGCCGACCTATTCCTCCACGGCATTCGAGCACAGCGGAAGTAACGTGCACCGGAAAAGAACACAGGAAAAGAACAGATGAATTTGCTCGGCCGGATGAGAACTGTCAGGTGGGCTGTTGTGTTGCTGGCCGCCCTGACTCTGGGGCTGGTTGCCAAAGCTCAGTACTCCAACGCTTCCGCGAACGCTGCCGGAATTGATTTTTCCTATGCCGGCTACGGTGCCGGCCAAGCCTTGCCGCATGTTCGCGCGCAGGTGCGTGTTGCACCTACAGGCAGCGACGACACAGGGCAGATTCAGCAGGCACTGGATCACGTTGCATCGCTGCCGATGGGAGCCGATGGTTTTCGTGGCGCGGTGGTGCTGACGCCAGGGCGCTTTCTCGTCCATGGACAACTTGCAATGCGCGTCTCCGGCGTGGTTCTGCGCGGTGCAGGCCCCGGCAAGACAATCCTTCTGGCGAAAGGAAGGTCGCGCCGGAGTTTGATTGAAGTGGGTGGATTGAAGGACCCACACACGGGCTCTACCATTGCCATTTTGAACGACGCAGCAGCAGGAACCCGGGAGCTGCATCTGGCGAGCATCGACGGCCTGAAAGTCGGCGCATCTGTGGTGGTGACTCGTCCCAACACAGCCGAGTGGGACTCCGCCATCGGCATGACCAATCTGCCGGGCAACTTTGCGTCGTTCCGCCTGGACTGGAAGCCGGGCTCACGCAGCATGGTCTGGGACCGCACGATCGTTGCCGTTCATCCCGAAGACAGCTCCGTCACACTGGATGCGCCCATCACGCTGGCGCTGGAGAAGAGATGGGGCGGCGGCACGCTCGCGCTGGTGCACGGCGAGGAGCCACCGGAACATATTGGCATTGAGAACCTGACGCTCGAGAGCAGCTATGACGTCTCCAATCCTGCCGACGAAGAACACGCATGGATCGCAATTCTGATGGACCATCTGCGGGATGGATGGGTACGCCGGGTTACGGCGCGGAACTTTGCCAGCTCCGCGGTGCGCGTCAACAACCGTGCCAGGCGCATCACGGTAGCGGACTGCCAAAGCCTGGAGCCAATTGCAGAGAAGGCCGGTTACCGCCGTCAGAGCTTTGTCGCCAATGGTCAGCAGGTTCTTGTTGTGCATTGCCTGGGCGAGGGCGGAATGAACGACTTCGCGACCGGCATGTTAACAGCGGGCCCGAATGTCTTTCTGGATTGCCTGGCGCGCAATACGCTCGGGGCGAGCGGATCCTTTGAGAGCCTTGCGGCGGGCATGCTCTACGAGCAGGTACATGTGCCTGAAGCCAGGCTGCAATTGATCCTGGACTTCAATCGCGCTCAAGGCGGCGGTTGGACAGCGGCCAATTCCCTGATCTGGAATTCAACGGCGCAGACGCTCGATGCGCTTGGCCCGCCGGATGCGCCGAACCGCGTTGTCGAGAGTGGTCAGCCACTTTTCTCAACGCAGTTGATGAGGCGCACGGGGATG
>JAJYBT010000753.1:0-690 GCA_021778875.1 Acidobacteriota bacterium
CTTCGCAACGGGGTCATGCTTAACCCCTGTCGCGCGTCAAGGTGAGCCACGTCCGCATAGCTTCCGTCCGGCTCAATTCTGAAGATGCGGCCGCGATTGCCGCTGAGCGCCAGCAGTCCCTCGGGCTCTGCGGCCAGCGCATAGACCACTTCGTCCTTGCCGGACCAGAGCTTGCGCGGGGCCTGCCCCTCCTGCAAGGCGTAAATCTCCGAGCCCTCGGGCACCGATGCGCTGGTGTTTGCGGCCTGCAGCGAGCCAGGCTGAACGACCGTGAAAGTGATGGCGCCAACTCCCTGAATCGGCAGCGGCGGCAGCGGGTTGCGGCTCTTGTCACCCACGCTGGCTGCGTAGATGGTGCCATTGGCGGCCACGGCGACGGATGTGATCTCGCGGCGTGGCGCGTCAAAGAGCACGTAGCCCTTGCCCTGCGGGCTGATGCGGTAGATGAGCCCGCTGCCGTCAGATCCGGCGATCAGGTTGCCCTTGGCGTCCCAGGCAAGCGAGCGGATATGCGGCTCGTCGCTCTTGAAGAACTCCTCAGGCTGGGCATTGGGCTTTGCGGGGTCCACGCGATACACCGCGCCCGGCCCACCCGTCGCAATGTAGAGCCGGCCCTGCGCGTCGAAGGTCATGTCCCAGATGTAGTGCGACTTTGCGTCGCTCTTATCGGCGTCTGGTTTCGTGTCGCCG
>JAJYBT010000753.1:700-2756 GCA_021778875.1 Acidobacteriota bacterium
CGGCCTTGGCGTCATTCAATTTTGCGGCGTCAAAGACCACCGTGGCGCTTGCCTCGTCCTGCTTTGCAGCCGCGCCCGGATTAAGCTTATAGACCTTGCCGCCGGGCATTGTGGCGGCGTAGAGCGCGCCATCCGGCCCCAGCCGCACCACCTGCACGCTCAGCTCTTTGGTCTCAAAGAGCGTAAAGGGCTTCTCGCCCTTTTGCCTTCCCATGCGCAACACGGTGGCCGGCGAGCCGGTGCCCAGGTAGGCCGTGCCGCTCTTGTCCACCGCGACCGACCACACAAAGGTTGAAGGCGTGGTCAGCATCTCGCTCAATCCGGGCCCCTGGCGCAGATGGCCGTCGCTGCCGATTGCAACCCCTTCCGGCGTGCCCTTCTCAAACTCCTCAAGCCGGGACTGTGTCCACAAGTGGGTGTTCTGGGCCAGCAGAGGCCAGGCGGTTGCAGCGGTCAGCACAGCCGCAAGCATGGATAGCGCGGAAGGGAGAGTGAGGCGGGAAAAGGTACGGAAAGAGGCGCACATATGCTGCCGTTGAGTCTACTAGAGTTGGCTGGCAGAGGCGATGCGGCGGCAGCGAGAGGTCGGCCGTTCATGCTCCGCTGCGAAACTGGATGATCCTGCGCCGGTCTCGCTTGCTGGGCCTGCGCTCAGGCAGCGGGGCATACTGTTGCATGGCTTTGCGCTCCTCCGCCAGCCTGGCACGCGCCTCTTTGCTTGCCTCGGTTTCCCGATAGAGCCCCTGCGCAACGGCAGCCGGTCCGCGCATCTCGCTCAGTTGCAGAACCTCAATCTCAAACTCGCCGCCTTCGTTCCGCACATGCAGCATGTTGCCCACGCGCACATCGCGCGCCGGCTTGGCCTCGACGCCGTTGGAGCGGATGCGGCCCAGATCGCAGGCCTTGGACGCCAGCGCCCGCGTCTTGAAGAAGCGGGCGGCCCACAGCCATTTATCCATGCGAACGCCAGTCATTGCGGAATCTCCCGGTTGGCCGCAAGTGCGGCGAAGAGTTCCCCCTTAGCCGGAATCAGCGTAAACCGCCTCCCGTTTCGATATGCAGATTGAGAATCTGGAAGCCCGACAGCACTCCGCCGGCGGGCGCTTCACCCGCCACCACAGCCGACTCTCCGTTCAGGCTCACGTCTTGCGCCGTGCGCAGGGGTTCCACGGCGTTCGCCACGGAAAGAGGCAAATTCGACAGGGTCTGGCCATTCATCTCCGCCTGCGCATCCGGCTCCAGAATGCTCACGTAGATCCGGTCGGCAGGGTGTTCGCTACGAGCCTGCGCCATCGTTGTTTCCAGGTCAGCGGAGTGGCTCGTGAACCGGGGCGGGTCCAGTGCGCGGTCCAGTGTGCCCGCGTCTGAAACCAGCAGGCGCAATCTGCCCTCGCCCAGGCGAGCCGGAAGGGTGATTGGGATGCGAACGTTGCGTGCGGGCTGCTGCCAGGGGTGCAGCGTAGCCTCCACCACCACCGTGTCGCCCGCATGGACTAGATTGCTCGAGATCAAGCGGGCCGCTTCCAGGTCCACCTGCACGTTGCGCTGCACGGCCTCAATGCGCAGATTGATGGAGTGCACAACCCCCTGGCGGGTTCCGTTCGAGTAAAGCCGCGAGAAACGCTCGCCGGTCTGCATCGCGGCCGCCAGGGGCGCTGGCACGCTATCGCCGCTCGGAGCCCACAGGTCCAGTGGAGACGGTGGATAGCCATCAACGCCAATGTCGCCGGTTACGTGGTAGCTGGCCTTTGCGGTGCTCTCGTTGGTCTCAAGCAGCGTGTTGTAGACGGCCACCATCAGCGCCTGCGGCGTAAGAGAAGGCAGATCCAGTACCTCGATGTTGAGTTTTCGTTCCTTGCCTGCTCCGTTCACCTCAATGTGCACCGGAATCATGCGGGCCTTTGCGCCCAGTATGCCTCGGATGGCCGCGTCGCGGTCCTGGGTAAAGGCCCCGATCACTTCACCGGTGTTGACGATCTTGAAGGCGTTCAAAGGCGAGGCAAGGGTGGCCACCACGTCCGCGGTGGTCATGGGCAGCGAAACGGGCCCCGCCTGC
>JAJYBT010000754.1 GCA_021778875.1 Acidobacteriota bacterium
CTGGAGGCAAAGGGCCTGCTGAACCAGGTCATCGAGGCATATATCGACGAGAGCAACCCGATCTCCCCTTCGATGGATATTGGCAAGGGCGGCGATCTGGGATAAGCCCCGGCTAGCGGGAAGTGCTGGTCTGCTGCGCCGTGGACGGCCTAAGTGGCATGCAGCAGGCTGAACACAAGAATCGCCAGCACCAGCGTGCTGATGACGACGTACATCCGGTCGCGCTCCAATGCAAAGCCAGCCACCGCGAGCACGACACGCGCCACGGGTGTTGCGATGAGCAGCAGAAGGCCGAGCTGGATAAGTCCTTCGCTCTGCAGGCGCGAGGCGGAATGGAAGATGCCTGCAAGCGTGCGCGTATCGCTGCCGCCGGCAGCAAAGGTGTGATACGCGGCTTTGTCTGCTCCGTGCTGGAGCAGGAACAGAACGCCGCCGCCGAGCACGATGGCTGCCGCCAGCAGTACGCCGGCTCGCAGCAGGTTTCCGATGAGGGTCTCAAGGCGCTGGTCAGTCATGGCTGTTAGATCTTCCCCAGGATTCCATTCACGATCATTTCGATGGCAAGCAGCAGGACGACGCTGCCGAAGACCACGCGCAGCGTGCGGACGTTGACGCGCACCAGGACCTTGGTGCCGAGAAACGCGCCGGCAAGCACGCCGAGCATGACCGGCATGGAGACGCGTGGGTCAATATATCCGCGGCTGAGGTAGACGCCCGCGCTGGCGGCTGCGGTGACTCCGATCATGAAGTTGCTGGTGGTGGTGGAGACCTTGAAGGGGATCTTCATGGCGCGGTCCATGGCGATGACTTTGACGGCTCCCGAGCCGATGCCGAGCAGTCCGGAGAGCGCGCCGGCGCCGAACATGAGGCCGAAGCCGGCGGGAACATTCTGCACGCCATATTCCTGGCGTTTGCCGCCGAGCGGGTAGTCGCCGCCCAGCTTGAAGATTGTGCCCAGGCGGTCAGAGAGCGTGGGGTGATCCGCCTCCGGCGCGGAGTTCCGCAGGGACTGGTAGGCGGACTGGATGAGGACGAGGCCGAAGATGATGGCGATGATGTGGGTGCTGGTGAATCCGGCGAGGTAGGCGCCGAGGATGGCGCCGATGGTGGTGGCGATCTCCAGCAGCATGCCGATGCGGATGTTGGAGTAGCCTTCGCGGACATAGGCCGCCGCGGCTCCGGACGAGGTGGCAATGACGGAGACGAGCGAGGCGCCGATTGCGTATTTGATATCGACGCCGAGCGCGAGGGTGAGTACCGGGACGACGACGACTCCGCCGCCGAGCCCGGTGAGTGCGCCAAGAAAGCCCGCAACCGTCGCGACCGTCCAGACTACAAGCGTGAACGAGAGTGTTGTCATCCGTGCAAATTTTCCTGCTGAAACACAGTAGTATACCGTCCGGGCAGAGGGCTTCGCTGTGATGGCGGCTTGCGCCGGTGCGCATCGAGTGTTGCCGGCAGATGCTGCTCTTCCCGTATGTCAAGCCAGTATGTCAAGATTGGCAATCGTGGTCGGAATGGATGTCCCCGGATGCTCCTCCGCTAAAGGATGTTGAATTCGGGTTCCGGGTTGTATGCGGGCATAGACTGCAGGCCTATTGACCACGCGAGGTACTCGGGGCGGCGCACTCCAGAGCGTACTCTGGAGGAGAGCCTTGCATGCCTCGCGCCGGCAGGGGCGAGCCACAGGGATGGGCAATGAAGTTCGCAAGTCTTCGCAGCGGGACTGCGACAGTTCGATGAGGGAGAAGGGAATGCGCGCATTGGTTTACACGGCCCCGCGGCAGGTGGTACTGGAGGACTGGCCGCGGCCGGTTGCCGCCGCAGGCGAAGTTGAAATTGCCATTGCCGCCGCGGGTATCTGCGGCTCAGACATGTCAGGATTCCTGGGGCACAGCCGCCGGCGCATTCCGCCCATGGTGATGGGGCACGAACTGGTAGGGCGCCGGCAGGATGGCCGCCGTGTTGTTGCCAATCCGTTGATCAGCTGCGGCCGTTGCACGGCGTGCCTGAGCGGCGCACAGAATCTGTGTGCGAACTGGCGCCTGCTGGGGATGGACCGCGTGCAGGGTTGCTATGCGGAGTTTGTCGCAATTCCCGAGGGACAGCTTTATGACATTCCGGAAGAGATGAGCGATGCGCAGGCGGTGATGACCGAGCCGCTGGCCAACATTGTGCACCTGTTCCGCATTGCCGCGCCGCAGCCGTTTTTCCGCATGGGCATTGTGGGTGGCGGCACCATGGGGTCCATGGCGCTGCTGATTGCGCTGCGCCTGGGCGTTCGCGAGGTGCTGGTGCAGGATGTGAGCGAAGTCCGGCTGCAGGTGGCGCGCCGCATGGGCGCGACGCTGGCGGTGAATGTGTCCTCCGAGGAAGGATGCGCCGAGGCGCAGCGCTTTGCCGGTCACGGGCTGGATGTGGTGCTGGATGCTTCGGGCTCAACGGCCGCTCGCCAGTCGGCATTCGACCTGTGCCGTCCGGGCGGCCTTGTGGTGCTGCTGGGCATGAGCAAGGAGCGAAGCGAAGTGGATTTTGTCACCAGCATTCGCAAGGAGCATCGAGTGGCCATGTCGTTTGCGTATACGCCGGTGGACTTCGAGCGCTCGCTTGCGCTGCTGAGGGCACGCGAGATTGACCTGACTCCGTGGACTGTGGAGATGCCGCTGGAAGAAGGCCAGCGCGCCTTTGATCGCATGGCGGACGCTCCGGGCGACACGCTGAAGATGCTGCTGAGCGTAAGACAAAGCCACGCCTG
>JAJYBT010000755.1 GCA_021778875.1 Acidobacteriota bacterium
ACCGCCACCGCATCCGGCGCGCTGTTCGTGTTGTAGATCTGTGCCTTCTGGAACGTGCCGTCGCCGTTTCCCAGCCATACCGCCACGCCGTTGTTCGCCGGCGGCGCATCCGGATAATTTCCATAACCCGGCAGCCCCACCAGATCCAGCTTGCCGTCGCCGTTCACGTCCGTCGCGATCAATTGCGCGGCCCCCGTCGATGCCGCCACTGCGTTTACTGGAGGCTGGAACGATCCATCCCCGTTACCCGCCCGGAACACCAGGCCCGTGCTGCTGCAACACTGCACCAGGTCCGGCTTACCGTCGTTGTTAAAGTCGCCCGCCGCCACGGCGTTGTAGCCCGTGGCATACGTGTCCGCATAAAGCTCCATGCTGATGTTCGATTGGGCAGAAAGATTGGCCGTCGCAGCGGCAAGAAAAAACACAATAAGAATGCGGTGAAGCATGGGGGAAGTCTCCTGGTCTCCTCAAAAAGTCGTACGTAACTCTTATGCTGCGTCGCGGCAACGCCATACTCGCACACGAACGCGGCGCCTTCGGGCGATGCATTGCCGCCCGCCGACTCATTGCGTTTACGAGTCAAATACAGGAATTCCGGCAGCCCTCGTCAATGCGCACAGCCGCCATGGGATGAGTCCTTCAGACGTCGTCGGACAAAAAGCTGACCTGAACCTCAACGGTTAGGAAAGTGTTCCCGATGTTCAGCAGGCGAGGACTTCCGATCGAGCACTCCTGACTACCAGTACCTAAGAACGCGCAAGCGCAACGCAGGTTGCCCAACCGGCCTCAACCCCGCTTCGGAGCCACCAGAGCCATCGCCGGAAGCAGCAGGCAAAGCGCATACAGCACCCCCAGCGTCCAGCTCAGCCACTTCTTTCCCGCATGATTCACCCAATACGTCAGCAACCCCGACAGCAGAAGCGCCTGCGGCACAATCTCCAGATATCCGCGCACCTGGTCCAGCATCGGAAACGTCCGATAGATAAATCCCTCCAGCGATCCCGGCGGCGCGGCAAACGTCCCCAGAATCCCGATCCCAATCAGCAGCCACGCCATCCGCAGCCAGCCGTTCTTTTGCCTAAACAGCTGCCCGCGAAACAAATAGAACACCGACGCAAACAGCACCCCACGAAACACCTGCAGCGGCGCGCCAAAAATCACCCAATAGCTTGTCACAGGCTTCATCAGCGAATACGGATTCTTGATCACCGCCGCATAATTCAAAAAGTGATACGCCAGCGCGCCCATCACCATATACGTCACCGTATGGCACACCACCGTCTTCACCGCCAACGAGACAAACCCCGGCCGCGCCTCTGCCTGCAGGGCGCCCGCCGTCTCTGCAACTTGCTCCGTCATCTCCGCACCTTCCTTTCCTGTTCATAGGCCGCTACTGACTTCTTTGCCCACTGCAACAACGTTTTGTACTCCTCCATCCCGTACTCCAGCGCCAGTCTCGCCGACAGCGGCATCGCCTTCCCCTGCGCCTCCAGATACCCCCGCAAGCCCAGCAAATAACCCTCCAGCTCGGCAGCCAGCTGCTTCAAAAACCGCACCGCATGCTCCGCCCCCAGGGACAGATCCATGAATGCAAACCGAAGCATCAATTGATTGCTGTGCCGCACCACATCGTCGCGCGTCACCCGCTGCTTCAGCCACCCCTTTAGCGCCGCCCTGCCCTTCGCCGTTACCCGGTAAACGCGCCGCTGCCGCAGGCCCGTTGATCCTTCCAGAGTTCCCCGCACCAGCCCGCGCTTCTCCAGCCGCCCCAGCGCCGGATAAATTGCCCCCGGCGAGTCGCTGAAACTCCCCATCGCCGATGTTGCAAATATCTTCCGCAGGTCATAGCCCGACCTCGGCTGCGCCTCCAGCAACCCCAACAACGCAAAGCCCAGAATGGATTCATCTTTCATAGTACGCTACGTATTATTACGCTGCGTACTATAGCAGTCAATATCCCCACAACCGCGCAGCAAAAAAGGCGACCCTAAGGTCGCCTTCTGTCGCAGTTCCTTCTACTTAGTTCAAAAACATCGTCCGGTACAGCGTGTCCCTTTGCACCGGCTTGAACCCGGCGTCCCGAATCACCCGCCGCAGCTCTTCCTCCGTCGTGCAATTGGAGGTCCCCGCGGCCTTCACCACGTTCTCTTCCAGCATCACCGACCCAACATCGTTCCCGCCAAACCGCAGTCCCATCTGCAGAACCTTGAGCCCCTGCGTCACCCAGCTCGACTGCACATTCTCAATGTTGTCCAGGTACAGCCGCGAGATCGCCAGCACTTTCAAATACTCAACCGCCGTCGCCTCTTCCCATCCGCGGCCGCCCAGCGCCGTGTTATGCGGCTGAAAGCTCCACGGAATGAACGCCGTAAATCCGCCCGTCTCTTCCTGCAGCCGCCGCACCTGCTCAAAGTGGTTCACGCGATGCTCAAACGTCTCGCCCACTCCAAACATCATTGTCGCCGTGGTGCGCATGCCCAGTTGGTGCGCCGTCCGGTGCACCAGAACCCAGTCATCGGTCGAGCACTTCAGCCGCGCAATCCTGTGCCGCACCTCATCGTCCAATATCTCCGCGCCGCCACCCGGAATCGAATCCAGCCCCGCATCCCGCAGCCGCATAATCGTGTCGCGCACGCTCAGATCGCTGTACTCCGCAATCGCCAGAATCTCCGACGCCGAAAAGCAATGCAGCCAGATCTGCGGAAACCGCTCCTTGATTCCCTTCAGCAGCCGCTCAAACCACTCAATCTTCAAA
>JAJYBT010000756.1 GCA_021778875.1 Acidobacteriota bacterium
AAAGCTCTCCTCACACACACGTGCTTCATTCGCCACGTCCCGGCGCCACGGCCAGGCTCATCCACGACCTGCGCGAGCTGTTCAAAGTGAAAGTCGTCGGGCTCGTGCTCGTCACCGGATGGGGCGGCTTTTATCTTGGATCGATGCAATCGGGCATCCCCAGCTTTCAGCGCGGCCTGCTCGATGTGCTCTTCGGTATCGGCCTCGTCTCGGCCGGCGCCGGCGCGCTCAACCAGGCCCTTGAACGCACCACCGACGCGCGCATGAAGCTCACCGCCGACCGTCCCCTCGCCTCGGGCCGCTTTCCGCTCGCCGTCGGCATTCTCGCTGGCCTGGGCGCGCTTGTGCTGGGCGCAATCTGGCTGGCGCTCTTCACCAACCCGCTCACCGTTTCGCTGGCCCTGCTTACAGCCTTCACCTACGTGGCCATTTACACGCCGCTCAAGCGCGTGACCACCATGGCCACCTTCATCGGCGCGTTTCCCGGCGCCATGGGCCCCATGCTCGGCTGGACCGCAGCCCGCGGCCGCATCGAGTGGCCAGGTGTGGCACTGTTCGCCATCATCTTTGTGTGGCAATTTCCGCACTTCATGTCCATCGCCTGGCTTTATCGCGACGAATACGCCCGCGCCGGCATCCGCATGCTCCCCGTCGTTCAGCCCGATGGCTGGTCCACCGTGGTTGAAGCACTGTTCTACGCCGTGCTCATGATTCCCGTCAGCCTTGCGCCGTGGCGCCTCGGCCTTACCGGTGCAGTGTACGTCATTCCTGCAACGGCCTTCGGCCTCGTCTACCTGGCGTACACCATCCGCTTCGCGCGCATTCTGCGCGCCCGCTCTGAAGACGAAAGCCGCATGCTGGCCCGCGATCTGCTCAAGGTCAGCGTGCTCTATCTGCCGCTGCTCTTCACCACGCTCATGCTGTGCGCCATAGCGAAGGCATAGAGCCTGTTATTAACTTTCCCGCGACCTGCGTTGCGAGCGAAAATCGGATCAGACACCGGGGCCCCCACGGACAGGTTTTCGTCCGTGGGGTGGAGATGAGGCGGAGGACGAAGACTTTGGCTATTCCAAGGCGAGGACGACAACGAAGTATGAGCCGATTTCCACCCCAGCGACAAAGACCCGTCGCCGGGGGCCCCGGATTTCCACCCCAGCGACAAAGACCCGTCGCCGGGGGCCCTGGATTTGCGCCGCAACCCGGAGGGCTGGGGCCAATTTCCCCGATCTCGGTGTCGCTCGTCGCTAGGAGACAGCCGGTATCCGTCGCTCCTCGCTCCTTGATATCGGAAAAATTGGCGCCCAGCGCAGGCCGTGCGAAAGTTAATAACAGGCTCTAGAAGAGAATGACCACCACCGCTCCAACCTCCGGCACGGGCACCGCGATAGCAGCCGTTCTCGCGCTCAGCGCCGCGGCCACCATCTTTCTTTTCTGGCTCATCTACATTCACCCCGCCGCGGCCACCAGCGCGCAGTACGCATTCCTGCCCGCGCTCAACGCCATCCTCAACGGCCTCGCCGCCACGGCGCTGCTCATTGGCTACACGTTCATCCGCGCCCGCCGCATCAAGCAACATCGCGCCGCGATGATTACGGCCCTCGTCTTCTCCATCCTGTTTCTGATCGGCTACATCGCGCATCACGCGCTGCACGGCGACATCCGCTACCCGCTTCACGCCGCGTTCCGCACGCCGTATCTCTGGCTTCTGGCCAGCCACATTATTCTCGCCGTCGTGGCTCTTCCGCTTGTCCTCATCACGTTTTTCTTCTCGCTCTCGGGGCGCATCCCGCAGCACCGCAAGATCGCGCGCTTCACGTTTCCGCTGTGGCTTTACGTCTCCGTTACCGGTGTCATTACCTATGTGATGCTGCGCCTGGCGCAGGGATAGGCGAGCACAATGGCAGGTCCGCAAAATCCAGGACCGAAGCGCGCTCCGATGCCCGATGACGGCACGCGCCAGCTTTTGCAATGGGGCAGCTCGATGGTCGGCACAGGCGTCGTCGCCGCTCTGCTCCTGCTTACGCTGTTTGGCGGCTTTACGCGCGAGGGCGCAACTACCAACTTCGGCTGGTTCTCGCTCATCGTTGCCCTCATGTGCATCCCCTTCGGCTCGCTGCTGCTCACCCTCGGCGTTGCCAAATGGCTCCGCAACAGGAAGGGCAGGGATTAGTGAGCTTTTCGTGCGAGGCGAAGGGTGTGGCTTCCCATGACTTGCTCTGGATTCGGGTTCGAGGTATCCCACCCTTTCGCAAACTGCGCGAAAGGATGGGGCACCCGGCAATCAGCTTTAGACCTGGGAACCACTGCCGTCAGTTGACCCCGGCGTCAGCGATACTCATTAACCCAATCGCTTGGGTTTATGCTATACTTGTCCCATGCCAACCGTACTGAGGATTGGCGCATTGCGGGTTGCCATCTATCCGAACGATCATCGGCCCGCGCATGTACACGTGATTGGCCAGGGGCGGCAGGCCGTCTTTGAACTGAATGTGCAGCCGGGAAATGTGGCACTCCGCGAAAACTACGGCTTCACGTTCAGCGAAATTGGAGCAATCCGGCGCGCCCTCATTCAAAATCTGGCGCTGCTTCTGGCCGGGTGGGAGAAGATTCATGGACCTGCGTAAGGAATTTGTTGAAGCGAACCGGAGAGCGCGAGAAATGGCCGCGGCTTTTCCGCGAGCGACGAGCGCGCGCTATGACCGCCGTCTGGGCCGCGTGCTGGTCGAACTGTCCTCCGGTCTTGCCGTGG
>JAJYBT010000757.1 GCA_021778875.1 Acidobacteriota bacterium
CTTCAGCGGCACTGAGTTCCAGTACACGAGCTTCGATTTCCTGTGGTGGGTGCTCACGGCCTACTTTACGGTTCGCCTGCTCACCACCGGCAATCCGCGCTGGTGGATTGGCATTGGCGTTGCCGTGGGCCTTGGTCTGATGACCAAGTATTCGATTCTCTTCTACATCGCCGGTATTCTGGCCGGCGTTGCATGGACTCCCGCGCGGCGCTATCTCAAGAGCGGATGGTTCTGGGCAGCAATTGCCACATCGCTCGTCCTATTCCTGCCGAACCTGGTGTGGCTCTTTCGCCATGACTTCATCTCCTACCACTTCCTGCAGTCCATTCACGCGCGCGATGTGCGGCAAGGCCGCGCGGATGGTTTTCTCCGCGATCAGATCCTGATTGGCGCCAATCTGTTTGCTGTGCCGCTGTGGATGGGCGGACTGATCTGGTACTTTCGCAGCGCCCGCTATCGCATGCTGGCGTGGATGTTCGTTGTGCCGCTGGTGCTCTTTTACCTTGGCAAGGGCCGCTTCTATTACACGGCAGCCGCCTACCCCATGCTGATTGCGGCGGGCGCAGCGGCCGGGGAGCGATGGCTGGTGCGGCTGCCGCACATAGCAAGCCGAACGGTGGCCGTCGTGTTGCTGACGGGCATCGTTGGCTTCGGCGCGTTTCTGTGTACTTGGATTGTTCCGCTTGCTGCGAGCGGCCCACTGCGGGACTATGCCCTTAAGCACAACGGCGACCTGCGCGAGGAGATCGGATGGACAGAGCTGGTTCAGACGGTCGCCGCTATTCGCGATTCCCTTCCCCCTGACCAGCAAACAAACCTGGGCGTGCTGGTGGGCAACTACGGCGAGCAGGGAGCCATTGAGATCCTGGGGCCAGCCTTTCACCTGCCTTTGCCCATCAGCATGACGAACTCGGCATGGCTGCGCGGCTATCCCACGCCGCCACCCGACACACTGATCGTGGTCGGCTTTAGCGCGCGATCTGCCGCAGCGACATTCAGCGGATGCCGCCTGGCGGGTCATCCTGGTAATGCGCTTGGCATGAGCAACGAAGAGAGCCGCGACCATCCTGACATATTTGTCTGCGGCCCTCCACGGCAGCCGTGGCCGGTCTTCTGGCAAACGCACCAGTTCTTTGGATGACGTTGCGCATCAGTCCCTAGAAAAGAATCACGGCAATGCGATACGCGGAGAATCCGGCATCTACATCGCGCGCATGACAACTGCCGACCTCCGCCGCTCGATATCGCCCCGAGGCCAGCTTTTGCACGAGCGCCTGCGGCAGTTCTCGCAGCTGCGAGTCTTGCCAGCGCATGACAAAGCGAGGCTGCAGGCCGCCGCGAGACGATGGCACGCCGTGGTCTGTCATGCAGGCAGCGCGGGCGAGTGCCGAGTCTCGCAGAATGGATACGCCGCTGGGCTGGATGAGACTAGCCACGCGCGCTTCAATGGCCGAGGGCGCGATGGCGGGGACCTGCTCCGTATAGTCGGCCACGGCATAAAGCACGCCGCGACTGGCCACAACGGCAATCCCCACGCGATTGACCTGGGGATTCAGCAGGTTTTCGCGGTGGCCCTGCGATTGCATCCACTCGTCGTGAATTTCGTTCGCTGTGGGCCCTACGGCTACGTTCTCTTCAATCAATGCAAAGCGCGCTCCGGCCTGCGCTGCTCGCTGCTCCAGGCTGGGCTCGCCGCCATAGCGGTGCGCGATGGGACCTTCCTCGGCCATGCGCAGACAATGCCGGCGCGCGGCCTCTGCCAAAGCGGGATCCCACTGCAGACGGCCCGCGCCGCTCTGGGCGCGAGACTGATTCGCCAACGCCAATAATTGCTCGCCCGCACCCGGTACCATCCGCCCAGCCTGCGCCACCGCGCCGGATGCGGTTCCTGCCAGCACCAGACATATCATCAAGCCCTGTCGTAAGAATTGCATGTTTGCGTAAACCCGGATTTCTTCGTCAAGTCGCTGTATGCTTTTCACTGAGGCATGCAAAACTCTGCCATCAGCACTCTTGCAACGTTGCGCAGGCGCGCGCGCCGCCAGCCTTTGGCCGCGGTGGGCCTGCTGCTGCTCCTCCTGTTTGTTGCCGGAGGACTGGCGGCACCGTGGCTGGCTCCGTATAGCCCCGCCTCCATCGATCTTATCCATAGGCTGCAGGGTCCATCTCTGGCGCACCCGGCCGGCACAGACGAACTGGGCCGCGACATCTTCTCGCGCCTGCTGTGGGGAGCGCGGCTTTCGCTTGCCATCTCAGTGAGCGTGGTTTCGATTTCGCTTGCGCTCGGGCTCGCCATTGGCGGGCTGGCGGGTTACGTGGGCGGATGGGTTGACACGGCCCTCACCACGTTCGCCATGAACACCTTTCTGGCGCTGCCCGGAATCCTGCTGGCCATTGCCTTTGCGGCCTTTCTTGGCCCCGGATTCACCAACCTGGTTCTCGCCCTTGCCATCGGAGGCTGGGCTGGATACGCGCGGCTGGTTCGTGCGCAGGTGATGTCTGTGCGCGACCGCGAATATGTAGACGCTGCCCGCGCCTTGGGAGCAGGAGGCCTGCGCATCTTCTTCCGGCACATCCTGCCCAACATTGTGCAGCCCATATTGGTGCAGGCCGCCATCGGCATGGCTGGAGTCATCCTTGCCGAAGCGACGCTCTCGTTTCTGGGCCTGGGCATTCCCGCACCCGCTCCCAGTTGGGGCGCCATGCTGAACGATGCCCGTCTGCACCTGTTTGACTCGCCTCACCTG
>JAJYBT010000758.1 GCA_021778875.1 Acidobacteriota bacterium
ATCCTCTCCTGCAAGCGCGCTTCCGCACGAACATCTCGTTTCCTCGCCCCGCCTGCCCATTTTTCGATCCCTAAGCGCGTATTCACTACTCCCTATTCCCTATCTTCTTGACCCCGCGCCTTCCTGCTCGTATCGTTAAAGCTGGAGCAATATGAAGATTTCCCCTAATACCCTGCGCATCGGGATAGCGGTTGTAGTCATCCTCGGAACCATTGGATGGCTGGCTTACACGGGCTACGGGTCAAACAAGAGCTACTACGTCACCATTGCCGAACTGGGCGGAATGGGCGACAAGGCTTACCACAGCAACCTTCGCGTTGAGGGATTCGTCAAGCCCGGCTCCATTGAACAGGACGGCACACACGTGGATTTTGTGCTCAACGAGTTTGAGAGCCACTCGCCCAACGCCGCCAGCGGACGCGTGCTCAAGGTGAGCTACAAGGGCTCCGAGCCGCCGCCCGACACATTCAAAGACGACGCGCAGGCCCTGGCCGAAGGCACCTATGGGCGCGATGGCGTCTTCCATGCCACCGTGCTTCAGGCCAAGTGCGCCAGTAAGTACGCGCCTGCGCAGCCCGGCACAACGCCTGCCACTCCAGCCGCAACAAAACCTGCTACTACGTCGAGCGCTGCTCCTGCTCTTTCTCCGTCAACCCAGACCGCCGCAAACTGATCGAATGAACGCCAACTCTCCTCAGGCCGGCCGCACCATGCTTTGCGCCCGGCTTGATCGGGTGTCGAAACTCTTCGGCAGTTTCGCTGCACTCCGGCAAATCTCAGTCGATCTGGAGCCCGGGCGCTGTTATGTACTGCTGGGCGAAAACGGCGCGGGCAAGTCCACGCTGTTGCGCATTCTGGCCGGCCTGCTGCGCCCCAGCCATGGCACGATTCGCGTCTTTTTTGATCATCGCGAGCAGGGCGGCTCCGACCCGCAGCAGGCGCGCGCCCACATCGGCTATATGAGCCACGCGCCCATGCTCTACGATGAGCTAACCGCACAGGAAAACCTCACCTACTTCCGCAGCCTTTATCCGGGCCGCGCCTGCCTCACCCCGGTTGAAGCTCTGCGCCAGGTCGGCCTTGACCCGCAACTCAACCGTCTCGTAGGCCAATACTCGCAGGGTATGCGGCAGCGCACCTCGCTCGCTCGCGTTCTGCTGCCCGCGCCCGAACTGCTGCTGCTTGACGAGCCTTTCTCGAACATGGACGTTGAAAGCGCCCGCCAAATGGTCGCGCTGCTGGCCGGCTTCCGCCAGAGCGACCGCACCATTGTCCTCACCACACATCAGCGCGAGCTTGCCGCGCCCATCGCCGACTGGGTGCTCACCCTGCACGCCGGCCGTGTGGCTTCGTTTGAGCCTGGGAGCCCGACACGATGAAGACCAACGGCGCTCGCTTCCTTGAGACTTTATCGATTCCATTTGAATTGCGCGAGTACGAGGTCGACGAGAACGATCTGTCGGCCATCGCCGTCGCAAAGAAGATAGGTATGCCCGCCGAGCAGGTGTTCAAGACGCTGCTGACCACGGACGGCCATCTCGATTTTGCGTTCGCCGTCGTTCCCGGCGACGCCGAGCTCGACCTAAAAAAACTTGCGCGCGCCGCAGGATGGCGCAAAGCCGAGATGGCGCCGCTCAAAGACGTGCAGCCGCTCACCGGCTACATTCGTGGAGGAGTCACCATCTTTGGCGCTCGGAAACCGTATCCGGTGTTTGTGGATGAAACCGCGATCCTCTTTGATAAGATCAGCATCTCCGCCGGCACGCGCGGCACGCAGTTGATCCTCGCTCCCGACGACTACCTGCGCGCGGCCGCCGCGCTCGATGCGCCCGCTAGAACCGCCGACCTGACCAAAGACACGGTGAAATCCGGCGCCGGCGATTTCCGTTCCGGCGAATTCCATTCTTCGGGGGCGCGCCGATGACCCGCGCTCTCTGGACCCATCTCGCCAAGGATCTCCGCATCGAGTGGCGCACCCTCGACGCCATGATCTCCATGCTGTTCTTCTCCGGCCTCGTCGTTGTTCTTTTCTCCATCGCCTTCGATCCGCGCGGCGAGTTCGCGCAGCAGATTGCCGGCGGCGTGCTCTGCGTGGCCACCATGTTCGCATCGGTCAGCGCGCTCAACCAAGCCTGGGCGCGCGAAATCCGTCACCAGGTCATGGACGCGCAGCGCATGGTCCCTTCGCCCGCAGCGGAGCTCTACCTGTCGAAGACGATTGCGAATTTCCTCTTCGTCAGCATCGTGCAGGTGATCCTCGCGCCCTTCTTTGTCATCTTCTATAACCTGCACATCGCGGGCAACGCATGGCTGCTCGTGCTGGTGCTGCCTCTGGGCACATGGGCGCTGGTCGCGAACGGCATCTTCTTTGCCGCGCTCGCGATGAGCAGCCGCAACCGCGAGTTGCTGCTCTCGCTCATCCTCTTTCCTATCTTCATTCCCGCGCTACTGGCCATGGTCCAGGCCACCACCGCGATCTTTACCGGCGAAAGCGACCCAGCTCTCTGGATAAAAATGCTCCTGGGCTACGACATTATCTTCACCACCGCCAGCCTTTTGCTCTTCGACGTCGTCTTCCACGCCGAATAGCTCGTCGTCCCAGTCTGCGAGAACTCGCCAGCCATATTACCCAGAATCCCACTCGCAACTGCAAAGGCCACGTGAGTGAGCAGGGGATTTACGCACTCATCGAGACGAGGAAGGAAGCCGCGTCTGTTTTGGATGGGGTTTTGGCAAGTCACGCTG
>JAJYBT010000759.1 GCA_021778875.1 Acidobacteriota bacterium
CGCACGCAAGACAGCCGCATCGGCCAGCAGTTCCTCGTCGGAGCCCACTTTGTTGCGGTACTCAAGCAGCATTGCGCCAGCCTCAGCCAGCGCACTACCAAGACGACTCAGGAAATCTGCCCGGCCCGTCGCAGGAATCTGTGAGGAATCGAGAATGGGATAAATAAGCGGAAACGAAAAAGGCATGCAATCAGGTTAGATGGAAAGCCTGCATGTTGTCAGGGCCGGGGAACAAGGCCCAAGACCCTGTTCCCTCTTCCCTGCTGCTCCTACATCTCGTCTGCCGAGGGGCCGTAGGCGCCGGGCACTTTCTTGTTGAGCAGGCGCAGGTAGACGCCCAACTGCGCGCGGTGGTGGATCATGTGATTGACCACCCAGGTGCGCCAGACCTCGTACTTGGACTGGCTGATGAACACCTGGCCGGCCACGATGAACTGCCAGTTCTCGTCCCAGGTGGACATCGCAAGGCCAGCCAGTGCGGCCATTGCCTCTGCCGCCTGCTTGTCGAACTTCTCCACAAGCGCGTCGGTGCTGGCCGGAACGTATGGTTCGAACTTGTGCCCCGCTGGAAACTCCAGCTTGTCTGTCGTCAGCGCGCTCATGGCCCAGGAGCCGGCCGTATCCGAGACGTGACCGGCCAGGCGGCCAAGGCTCATGGACTTGTCGTGGGGCTTCCAGCCAAAGTCGACGTCAGCCGGGATTGCCGCAAGAATCTTGCGGGTGGTGGCGATTTCGCGATCAAATTCAGCGATCAGTTCCTTTTGAATATCCATGAAGGTATCCTCCAGCTTGCCAAGCAAGCATACCCGATTCTGCTGTGCAAAAAGCGAAGAAATGGCGATAAACTTTTACCGAGCCCTGCGCAATCAGCGAGGCAAGGCAAACGCCACATAAGCGCCGCCTACTGGCCCCCTCGGGTCGCGGCCGCCGCTGGCGGCGATGACGACGTACTGGCGCCCATCGACGATGTAGGTGGCTGGCGTAGCCACTCCGGCAAAGGGCAATTCCGCGTGCCAAAGCAGCTTGCCGGTCGCACTGTCGAAGGCTCGGAATTGCCGGTCATAAACTGTGGCTCCAATGAACAAAACGCCGCCCGCCGTCACAATTGGCCCGCCGTAGTTCTCCGTGCCGGTATTCGTCATTCCCTGTTTTGCCAGATCGGGATACTCGCCGAGCGGCACCTTCCAGAGGTACTTGCCGGTGGTCAGGTCGATGGCGCTGAGTGTTCCCCATGGCGGTGCGATGGCCGGGTAACCGTCGGGGTCAAGGAACTTGCGGTAGCCGGTGAAGGTGTACTTGTCCTGCTCTTCGGTGGATGCCTCGCTCATTGCTGCATCGCCGATTCCCAGGTAGTGAAGGAGCGCTTTCAACTGTGGTCCCGCCAGGTCGGGCATGGCGGGCATGGTTCCCTTGCCGCTATGGATGATGGCCGTGGCTTGCGCTGATGAGAGTCGGCTGCCCACGCCAATGAGCATGGGAAACGACGGCGGCCTGCCCTGCAGATGGTCGCCGTGGCAGACGGCGCAGCGACTTCTATACGTTGTTTTGCCTGCGGGGTCGGCGGACTGATGCGAAACTGCGAAGGGCGCTGAGGCCATTCCCTTGCTGTTGGTTGCGGGACCGCCGGAGCGCAGGTAGTCCAGAAGCGCGGCGAGGCCGGCAGCATTGATGTTGGGAAACGAAGGCATCCTCCCGATGCCGTGCCGGATCGCTCCGGTGATTTTTGCTTCCGGCAGGCGCTTGCTGATATCGACGAGCGACGGAAATGCAGGTGGCGAGCCCGCACGATCCACGCCGTGGCAAGCGGCGCACTGGCTGCGGTAAACCTGCTCGCCTGGGTTGCCGGACTTTGTGGCCGGGACGAGGCCTCCGGTCCAGGCCATCTCTGTTGCGTTTACGTAGAGCACGCTGGTGGTTGGGTCGATGGCCGGACCGCCCCACTCTGCGCCGCCGTCAAAGCCGGGAAAGACAATGGTCTGCCTGCCGACGGCGAGCGGAACGAACTGGCCATCGCTGTGGAACTCGCTTAAAGCCTTGACTGCCCAGGCATGCGCTTCAGGTGTGCGCGTGGTGAGCATGTCTGCCGTGAGCCGCTGGCGGGCAAAGGGCGCGGGCGCATCCGGCACAGGCTGCGTGGGCGAGGTCACTTCACCCGGAACGGTGCTGGGCGGGAACGGCTTCTCATGGATGGGAAAGAGCGGCTGGCCACTGAGCCGGTTGAATACCCAGAGGTAGCCCTGCTTGGTGGTCTGCGCGAGAGCTTCAATGCGCTGGCCGTCGCGCTGCAAAGTGAAGAGCGCAGGGGGCGAGGGGAAGTCGCGGTCCCAGATGTCGTGATGCACACCCTGGAAATACCAGAGGCGCTTGCCGGTATTTGCGTCGAGAGCCAGCAGCGTGTTGGCGAAGAGATCGTCGCCGACGCGGTCGCCGCCGTAGAAATCGGAGACCGCTGAGCCAGTGGGCACGTAGACGATGCCGCGCTGCGCGTCGAGGGCCATGCCCGCCCAGTTGTTGGCGGCGCCGGCGGTCTTCCATGCATTGGGCGGCCATGTGTTGTAGCCGGGCTCGCCGGGGCGTGGAATGGTGCGGAAGCGCCAGCGCAGAAGGCCGGTGCGCACATCGAAGGCGCGAATGTCGCCGGGCGGCGCGGGATGCGTTTCGGGGTCGCGGCCGCCGACGATGATGAGGTCTTTGTAGATGATGCCTGGCGTGGTGAGCACGGTGGACTGGAGTTTGTAGTCT
>JAJYBT010000760.1:0-1669 GCA_021778875.1 Acidobacteriota bacterium
CGCCGGTGTGGCCCAGCGCGCGTCCGCTGATCATGGGCACGGCCAGCCCGCAGGCCGCGGCAATGGGCGCCACCAGAAAGCTTGTCTTGTCGCCCACCCCGCCCGTCGAGTGCTTATCCACCGTGGGCCTGCCCAGCCCGCGCGGGTCCAGCCGTTCGCCGGAGTCGCACATGGCCACTGTGAGCGACCGTATCTCCTCGAACGTCAAGCCGCGCAGCCACGCGGCCATCAGCCACGCGGCAAGCTGCTCCGGCGGGATGCTTCCACTTGCCGCGCCAGCCACCAGATAGGCAATCTCGCGCTCATCCAGCGCACCGCCGTCGCGCTTTTTGCGGAGGATGTCGATCATGTGCATGGCGCCGCCTTCGTCTCTGGCAATTCGGTCTCGGTAGGGCTCATGGCTGCCTCACTTGCGCCTCATAGCGAAGGCCTGCGGCAGCAACTCGTGGAAGGGCATTGTTACTATGCCGTCCGTGGTTGGAAACGCAACCGGCGCCTCTGGCAGCACAAACTCCGCCAGCATCTGGCGGCACGCGCCACACGGCGGGCTCGCCGCCTCGTTCCGGTTCGCCACTGCCACCGCGGCCACGCGAATCGCAGGTCCGAACTGCGCTATCGCGCGCACCAGCGCAGTGCGCTCGGCGCAGATGGTCAGGCCGTAGCTCACGTTCTCCACGTTCGTGCCCGTTACGGTTTCGCCGCTCGTGAGCCGCAGTGCCGCGCCGACGCGAAAACCCGAGTAGGGGGAGTACGACCGCTCCGCCGCCGCGCGAGCCTGCGCCAGCAGCTCCTCCATCCCCGCATCCTGCATTTCGTGCCTCCGTTCTGCGCTGTTGTCTGCGCTTGGCATCGCTGTCGAGGCTACTGCATTCCGCCTGCTGTGTATAGGACTGCGTACAGTGCTACGCCACGCCGGATTCCATTGCCGGGGCACCCCTCTTCGCGAGCCTGCCAAGCACCACAAACTGCAGCGCGCCGAGCGCGGCAATCAAAAGCGTCAGCAACTGAATCCCCGTTACACCGGCCAGCGCCACCGTGACCCACGAACCCAGCAGAATAAGGATCCAGGTTGCATGGAACCAGCGATGGATCGGGCCTTTGTCCAGCTCCTTGATCGCGCCGGCGGTCACAAGAATCGAAAACACCACCAGGATCGAATCATAGATTGGCACATAGAGATTCAGCAGAAGCGTCCATGTCACCGTGGTTGCCCAAAGCATCATGTGGAACTGCCGGTTCCTCCGCGGCGCCTTCCACCACAGCCGGAGCAGGTTGAAGAGCACCCAGCACACGAGTGCGGCCAGAATCGCCAGCCCCCATACGGTACGGCCTCCCCGCACGAGGTGAGAAAACGAGCTCAGATCCAGATAGATCGTCAAAGTCAGGGGTGAGGCTGAATGTACGCCGCTCGCCACCTTGCCAAACGACAGCAGGGAATGAAGGAATATGGGCCAGATGCCGATTCCCTCAAGCAGGGTTGCAATGACCGCCAGCGCGGCAGCTCCCACAGCGAATCCGGCCAGCACCTTCCAAAGCCGCGTCACCACCAGCATTGGCAGCAGCAGGACAAGCAAGGTTGGCTTGTAGGTGCACAAGGAGAGCACGAGCCCGCTCCGCATTGGCTGCTTTTGCCGGAATGCGTAGAGCGCCATCGACAGGGCGAAGAATC
>JAJYBT010000760.1:1679-2730 GCA_021778875.1 Acidobacteriota bacterium
ACGGCAGATACGCAAACGCAAGGCTGTACACCAGCGGCTGGCATTCTTGCGTCGTCGCGTCAACGCTGCGCAGTAGAAATCGAATACCGAGTGCATAGAGAATTATGGTGATGACCGACCAGAGCAGGTAGGCGCTCCAGTAGGGAAGCAAGGCGAACGGCCGAAAGAAGATTCCCACCATCGGCGGATAGGGAAGCGGTCCGTAGGCAAACTTCCTGGGGTGAACCTGCATGCACATCTGCTGTTGCAGAGCAGTGTTGTACAACTCCCGCGCCGGAAACTCATTCAGGATGCGCCCCAGGCTGTAGAAGCCTGCAAAGTCGCCATCCGGAGGGCTGTGATGGCTCAGCGTCACAATCAGGAACGGCGCAACGAATCCAATCAGCACCAGGCCCCAGCAGATCATGGCAAGCTCTTTGCAGGTAGTCCGGGCTCGCGGCGCTTGCTGAACCCCCTTTGGCAAACTCGTCTCCATAGCACTCCAGTCAGCATGAGCATAAACTGCCCCAGCCGCCGGCGTGTATCGAATCCGCAACTTGCGTGATTACGCCTGGTTGCGCAGCAGTCGCGCGACTGCATCCTGCAGGCGGGCGGTAATCTCGGTCTCGCTCACCTCCGGCGCAAACCGCAACGGTTCTCCCACGCGCACCTCGATCCTGCCTGAGCGGAACCAGCGCCGCTCTCTCGTCTTTAACTCACCCAGCCCGCGAATCGCCACCGGCAGCACGGCCGCGCCGGACTGCCTGGTCAGCAGGCCAATGCCGGACCGGAACCGCGCCAGCTCTCCCGTGGCGGATCGCGTTCCCTCTGGGAACACCAGCACGTGGAAGCCCCGGTCCATGGCCTCGCCCGCATGCGCAAAGCTGCGCTGAAAGTCCTTCTTCTTCGGCAGCGGAAACACGTTGAACAGCGCCGTTACCAGTACGTATGCCAGCGGCCCCATCAGCATCCACCGGCGCTGGCCCGGACGCCGGTCCGGATTGCGAAAATGCCGGAAGTCCTCCAACATCTCGCCGGACATTGCCGCCGCAATCTTCCTGCGCATCCAGCC
>JAJYBT010000761.1 GCA_021778875.1 Acidobacteriota bacterium
ATCAGGGAACACTCGAAGAATTCTCCGGCGTGGCCGAGGTCATCCGCGTCTCCAAGCCCTACAAGCTGGTCAGCCGGGATGTGAAGGAAGAAGATACCGTCGTCCACTTCCCGGGCACGAACGCCTCCATCGGCGGTCGCAACCTGGCCATCATGGCTGGCCCGTGTTCGATTGAGACCCGCGAGCAGGCCTTTGCCGTCGCTGAGCAGGTCGCCGCTGCTGGCGCGCAGTTCTTCCGCGGCGGCGCCTACAAGCCGCGCACCTCTCCCTACGCCTTTCAGGGCCTTGGCGAAGAAGCCCTGCGCATTATGGCTGACATCCGCGACGCCTTCGGTCTGCGGATAGTCTCAGAGGCCCTCGATAGCGAATCGCTCGAGCTGGTCGAAAGATACGCCGATATGATTCAGGTTGGCGCGCGCAATATGCAGAACTACTCCCTGTTGCGCGAGGTAGGCCAGACGCGCAAGCCGGTCCTGCTCAAGCGCGGCATGTCCGCCACGCTTGAAGAGTTGCTGATGGCCGCCGAGTACATCATGGCCGAGGGCAACTACCAGGTCGTGCTCTGCGAGCGCGGCATCCGCACCTTTGTCGATCACACCCGCAACACGCTCGACCTCGCCGTGGTCACCGCCGTTCACCGGCTCAGTCATCTGCCCATCATCGTGGACCCCAGTCACGGCACCGGGAAGCGCAACAAAGTCGTGCCACTGGCGCGCGCCGCAGCCGCCGTCGGCGCGGATGGCCTCATCGTCGAAGTGCATCACCAGCCCGATAAAGCGCTGTCCGACGGCGCGCAATCCATCTATCCGCAGCAGTTTGCCGACATGGTCGGGGAAGTGCGGCAGATCGCCCGCATCCTCCATCGCGATGTGCCCGATGGCATTCAGGTGGAGTCCCAGGCCTCGGCACCGGCCCGCGGAATCCGGTAGTCCTGCAGGCAATGCGTCTCTTCTGGCAGAGGTTCCGGCGCTCAAGTGCGGGACCGCTCCTGCTATTTTTGGCGGTCCTCGCGGGCTGCCGGTCGAACGCACCTCAGTTCCCTGCCAACTACCGCGAATACGCCTACGTCACCAACGGCGGCAGCAACACAGTCTCAGTCTTTGACGTTGTCAATGTGCGCGTGGATCGCGTCCTCCCCGTCGGCTCCGATCCCACCGGCGTCGCTGTCAGTCCCACGCGGAACGAAGTCTACGTCGTCAACAGCGGCAGCAACTCCATCACGGTAATCGACGCCAGGAAGAAAGCACCTGTCGCCACCATTCGTGTCTCCAGAAAACCTTACTTCATCACCGTCAGCCCCGACGGCCACTGGGGATATGTTGCCAACTCCGGCGCCAACACAGTCTCCGTACTGGATCTGTTCGCTCGCCGCCAGGTCGCCGTTATCGGCGTTGGAGAGTCGCCCGGTCTGGCAAAGATCAGCCCGGATGGCCGGACGCTCGTTGTCTCAAATCGCACCGGCGGCAGCGCCAGCATTATCGACGCAACCGTGCCCCCGCCGCAGATGCGCGTGCGCAGCGTGTGGAGCGGCTGCCCCGGCGCGACCGATATCGCCATCCTGCCCGACTCCAGCAAAGCCTTCGTCGCCTGCTCGGGTAGCCATCAGGTGATGGCGATTCAGCTCGCTCCCTGGTCCCGCGCAACGCCCGGGCATCCGGCTTCACGCACCGGCAATGACGCCCTGCTTGCCATGCTCGACACCGGCGAAACGCCGGTCTCACTCGCACTCAAGCCAGATGGCGGCGAAATCTACGCAGTCAACTATGACAGCGGCTCGGTTTCGGAGATCGATACGGCAACCAACGAGGTCGGCGGCGCGTACCTGATCGGGACGCATCCGGTGCGCGGCCTCATCGCGCCGGATGACTCGACCCTCTACGTCAGCGACTTTGACGCGGGTTCGCTCGGAATCTTCAGCATCGACGACGGGCACTTGATGGGCACGGCGCGCACGGGCGAGGGTCCCGACGCGCTCGCGTTTTCAAAAGCCGGCGATCTGCTGTTTGCCCTCGACGCGCACTCCGGGGACGTGGCCGTCATCCGCACCAGTTCCCACAGCCTGCTCACATTGCTTCCCGCCGGCACGCAGCCCAATCAGATCGCAGTAAAAGCGTTTTTACTTCCCCATCGGCGCTGACCGCTGCGTCTTCCTTTCTGGTTGTCATTCCCGCAGGGATTCTATTTCCTTTGTCCTCCCGCTCACGCAGCGCCGCGGGCCACAGGAGCCGCCGCTTCATCCGCTGAAGGGCCATAGATCGACGGCACCGGCACATCCAGCATTCGCAGGTAAACCGATAACTGGCCGCGATGGTGGATCAGGTGATTCATCACCATGGCCCGCACGGCCTGGGCCCGCGGCAGGCGGAACATGACGTTTTCCCCGGCCCGCAGAACAAATATCTGCTGCATCGCGTCGTCCCCGGCTTCATGCAGCAGCGTGCGCAGCCTGGCAAAATTCTCATCCCACCGCTGCACCAATTGGGCCGCATCGGTCGGCGGCGCCGGGCGGCTGACGGCGCCGCCGGACGCTGCAGTCGAGGTTGGGCGACGCTCCGAGCGACGGCACCGCGACAGCGATCGACCGTCCCCGTAAGCTGGCCGAGCTCGCCGTGCTCCGCTCCGCTGCCGTACATCGTCTCTTCACTGCCCGCTCCGTCCCCATCTGCAACGGTCACTGCTACAGATTCGCCCGCCAGCGGCAGCGCCAGCGCCACCACGACCGCCGCGGC
>JAJYBT010000762.1 GCA_021778875.1 Acidobacteriota bacterium
GCACGCTGGGTACCGGATTGTGAATGTGGACACGACGCTCGTGCTGGCCGCGCCGAAGATTGGCCCCATTGCCAGCGACATGCGCGACCGCGTTGCCGAGTTGTTGAACCTGAAGCCATCGGATGTGGGCATCAAGGCGAAGACTCCGGAAGGGCTGAATGCCGACCACGTCGCGCAGGCCCACGCGGTGGTGCTGCTGGAGAAGGTTGAAGACCCGTCGGAGCTGCGCAGTATGGCCGACGTTGTCGAGAACCAGAAGCAGCTTGAGGATGTGGTGAAGGACCTGGTGAGCCAGGTGCACGGCGTCGCGCCGCGTCGCATCCCCGTGCATCGGCCAACGTTCGACACGGACGACATTACCTAGGGACCAAGGCCCACGGCAATTTCAGGGGCAGTATTCCACTGCCCCTCACCGCTTTTCGTTCAATTTTCCCCTTTCGCATCGGCAGCGGCCTCGACTAGGCTTATCTGCGATTAGAATTCCCGCACGAAGAGGTTGCCCAATGGATCAAACGCAGTTGCATGGATTAGAAGGAATGATGGGGATATTGCCGATTATCATCCTCATCGGCGTAGCCATCGTGATCATCCCGTATTGGATGATCTGGAAGAAAGCTGGTTTTTCGCCATGGTTCAGCCTGCTGACGCTGATTCCGCTAGTCAACATCATTGCGCTGTATGTGCTGGCGTTCGCGCGGTGGAACGTTGTTCCGGCGAGCCAATCGGTGACGAATTTTACCTATCAGAATCCACCATCGCCGCCGCAGTTCTGAGGTTCTTGAGAGTCGCTTTTCCGCGCAGGCTACGGACTCTGATTCGCGGCCTGCGCGATGAATCGATCTGTGATCGCCTGGCATCTCGTTCCCGCTCGCTTGACTCGCTGTTATACCCTCCCTAGCATCAAAGATTGACCCCAGATACTTCTATGACCTCTGCGACTACTCCCCGCGTTCGATTTGCGCCTTCACCCACCGGATACCTTCATGTTGGGGGCGCGCGCACTGCCCTGTTCAACTGGCTGTTTGCCCGTCACTTTGGTGGAACCTTGATTCTGCGTATCGAGGACACCGATTTTGAGCGTTCCTCAGAAGAGATGGTCGAGGGCATTTTGACCGGCATGCGCTGGCTGGGCCTGAACTGGGACGAAGGTCCGTTTTTCCAGTCGCGGCGGCTCGATCTTTACAAGCAGACGGCGGAGAGGTTGCTGGCCTCAGGACACGCGTACCACTGCTTCTGCACGAAGGCGGAACTGGAACAGCGGCGTGCGGAGGCTACGGCAGCGGGGCGTCCTCCCATGTATGACCGCCGCTGCCGCAACATTGCCCCCGCGGAGGCTGGGGCGCGCAGAGCTGCGGGAGAAGCGTCGGCGGTGCGATTTGCGGTTCCCGATGGCGGCGTGACGGCGTTTGAGGATGCTGTGTTCGGACGGGTGGAGTTCGCGAACGCCGAGATTGAAGACTTTGTGCTGCTACGCTCGGACGGCATTCCGACGTATCACCTGAGCGTGGTTGCGGATGACATTGACATGCGCCTGACGCACATCATTCGCGGCGCGGACCACATCTCGAACACTCCCAAGCAGGTGTTACAGTATCAGGCGCTGGGTGCGCCGCTGCCGGTGTTTGCGCATGTGCCCCTGATTCTGGGGCCGGACAAGACGCGGCTTTCGAAGCGGCATGGCGCGACGTCAGTGATTGCATACAAAGAAATGGGGATTGTGCCGGAGGCGTTCCGGAACTTTCTGGCCCTGCTGGGATGGACGCCGGGATCGGAGTTCAAAGACCAGGAGATTTTCTCGTCCGATGATCTGGTCCGGCTGTTTTCGCTGGATGGAATTTCAAAATCGAATGCGGTCTTCAATAACGACAAGCTGGCGTGGTTTAACACCGAGTATATCCGGGCTTATGACGCCGGGAAGCTGCTGCCGCTGATTCAGGATGAGTGGACGGCGGTGAGCTTTGTGCCGAATCGCAGCGAGCAGGAGATTCTGGCAGCAATTGAGCTGCTGAAGCCGCGCGCGCGGAGCCTGAAGGATTTTGCGACGACGTTCTGCGCATACTTCAGCGACACGTTCGAATTTGATGCGGCCGCAGTCGCCAAATTTCTGAAGGATGCGGAGACGCGTGCCCTGCTGACCCAGCTTTCTGCGCGCTACGAAGAGGCGGCGGAGTTTACGGAGGCTTCAACAGAGCAGACGCTGCGTGCTTTTGCGGAGGAAAAGGGCGTGAAGGCCGGCGTGCTGATTAACGGATCGCGCGTGGCGCTGACCGGGCAGGCCGTGGCGCCCAGCCTGTTTGCGGTGATGGCTGCGCTGGGGAAAGAGCGCGTGGTTGCGCGGCTTGCGGCGGCGGAGCTGATTGCGGTGGGCGGCTAAGTTCGCCGATTGATTCTACTTTGCGATCACGTCCACGGCGACGGGAGCATTGCGGGGCGGATAGCAGGAGTTTGTATCGCAGGCCTGATAACGCAACGTTCCCTGCAGGATGTGCTGACCGGGTCGCGCCACGATGTGCGCGCGCACCACGAAGTCTCCGGTGTAGACGCTTAGCTTTGCGCTGGGCATGGCAGCGAGCGTGAAGTCCTCACCTGACGGGAACTCCACCCGTTCGACTTTGAGGTCCGGCGCGGTGGACACCTGAAGATTGGTCGGTATCAGCCACTTTTCTTTTGGTGTATGCGAGTTGATGTGCATGCCGTGATTCACGCGAAAGTGCATCTCGATCACGGCG
>JAJYBT010000763.1 GCA_021778875.1 Acidobacteriota bacterium
CCGACAGCAGATAGCGATGCCCCTTTTCAATGCTCAGCCGGCCGACAGAACCGAAGACGAAGGCATTGCCGGGGATGCCCAGCCGATCCCGGGAAACGGCTGCGCCCTCCTGCGGCCGCGAATACGGAGGAAGCATCGCGTTTTTTACGACAATGGGCCGTCGTCCCGAGCGCCGCAGAGGAGCGATCTCGTCCACCTGTCTGGCGGAGACGCACACCACCCGCTGGGCGCGTTTCAAGGCCTGCCGTTCGAGCATTTCATAAAACCGAACGCGCCGGCTCTCTCCGGTGAAACCGCGCATAAACGCAGTGTGGGAGTGACCTGTCCACCGCGTTGCAAGGTATCCCACAACATTGGCTTTAAAGCCATGGGTGCAGAGCAGCGCGTCCGGCCGCCGTCGCAGCTCGCGCACCAGCAACGGAACCAGCGAGGGGCGTAGACCGCCGGGCAGGCAGAATGTCCCCAGCCCGAGGTCTTCGGCTGCCGTCAAAACCTCCGGCCAGGTCTCCAGATCGTGAAACGAGCCGATCGCGAGCCGGTATTCGGAGCCGCGCAGATCGGCGGCATGATGCAAAATCTGTTTTTCCGGGCCGCCCACCAGATTGCTCCCGATCAGATGCAGTACGTCACGGCTCATTGCCATTCCTTCAGGGACGCAGATCGCACTACGCCCACCGCTGTCGCATTTTTAGTTCCAGCTCCAGCCATTTGTCTTTGGGCTGGCGTTGAATTTGCTGCATGCCGAACTGCACCAGAGCCGCATTGTCCCAGGGAACATCCGGGTAGGCCCGCTCAAAGAGCGGGTCGGTCGCATCGTGTTGCCATGCGCCGGGGAACAGGGCAATCGTGTCGCCGCGCATGGGCAGCGGGGCCGACAGCTCCAGCCGGCCCGTCAATGTGGAGGCAATCGCGGCCACGGCGTCGCGGCCTGCTCCCAACGGGACGGTACAGGTCTGCGTCGCGCGGGCATTCATCTCGATCAGGCAGGCGTCTCCGGTCTTCGGATCGAGCATAAAGTCGAATCCGCAAAGTCCGGTAAAGCCCAGTCGCGCGACCACTTTTTCTGCGGCCCGGTGCATCTGCTGATTCTCGATCACTCGCACTATGGTCGCCGGTCCCTTGGCGCGGGCGGTCTTCAGCACCTCGACGCTCAGACTTGACAAGATGCGCCCCTGAAAGGCGGCAACGGCCATATTGGCATCAGGCCCGGCTACGAATGCCTGGATACTGACCACGCGCCGGCGCTGCTCCAGCCACGGCAGAACGCACGTCCGGTTGCCGTCGAGCAGGGATCGCTTGGCCACTACCGCCGTGGAGACTGGTGCCTGCAAATGACGAAAGGCGCGCTCCGCCTCGGCCGGCGTCTGCACGATCATCACTCCCTCGCCGCCGGAGGTGCCATCCGCCTTCAACACCGCGGGCAATCCGAACTGCTCGATCCAGCGATGCATCTCCTTCACGGAGGCGATCATTTTGGTTTCAGGCGCGGCGATGCCTTCCTGATCGATGGTGGCCATGAACGCATCGCGGGACTCGGCTATGGCATAACCGGCCGGGTCGCCCATGGAAAACTCGAGCGTCTGCAGCAGCCACGAGCTCTCCGGGCCGCCGCGGCGTACATTCTCATGCACCCGATGCAAATAGCGCATTGCCTGGTCGTCACACGGGATGACGAGGTCAGCACGCGTCGCCAGCAGGGCAGCGCGCAAGGACGCCACCGGCCGCAGGGCGTTGAACCGGCAGGTCGTGTCCACCAGGTGAAGCGTCTCAATGCAATGGTTCCGCGGGCATACGACACTGACCCGGCAACCGGCCCGCTGCAGGGCCGTGGCAAGGCGTGCGGTGGAGAACCACCGGCAAGTCGTGGCCAGTAGAACGTTTGATCCCATGGGGGGGAACCCGTCGAAAAGTGATTGTCCGGGCGTTTCCGTCACTGTATCATCTCGGCAGAATTTCGCTTCCAGAATCCTCTGCCCCCGGGGATTCGCCACTCCCCACCCTTGTGGACAGTCCCCGGGCAACGGGCCGCCGGTTTGCGCCGACGCCAGGCTATCGCGACCAGGAAGCTGAAGGAGCAACTCCGTGTGCGCTGCCGCTCTTGACGTTGCCATCATTGGCGCCGGACCGTACGGTCTATCTGCCGGCGCCCACCTGCGGACGCTGGGACTGGAGACTCGCGTGTTTGGCCCGCCGATGGAGGTCTGGCGCAGGCACATGCCGCGGGGCATGCTGCTCAAGTCCGATGGATTTGCTTCCAACCTCTCCGACCCGCAGTCGGAATTCACTCTGAAAAACTACTGCGCGCAAAACAAGATTCCCTACGATGACACACGGATTCCGGTGCCCGTCGAAGTATTTATCAAGTACGCGCTCGCCTTTCAGAAGGAGATGGTTCCGGAGCTGGATGAACGCCGCGTGGAGAACGTGGAACGGGTGAACGGGCACTTCCGCCTGCAGATCGGCGAGCGGGATTCCGTCACCGCCCGGCGCGTCGTTGTGGCGGTGGGCATCAGCCACTATGCCAGCATGCCGACCGTGCTCTCCGGTCTGCCGCCGGGCCGCGCTTCGCACAGCGCCGATCATCATGTGGGAACGGCGTTCAAAGGCAAGAAGGTCGTGGTATTGGGCGGCGGGGCATCCGCTACCAACACGGCGGTACTGATGCACGAAGCGGGCGCCGATGTCTTGTTGATTGCGCGCTCGAATAGCCTGGAATTCCATACCGGGC
>JAJYBT010000764.1 GCA_021778875.1 Acidobacteriota bacterium
TTAAGAAATAGCAACCGAAAATTTCACCGGTGAAACTGTGTAGCTGTACTTTGCTCGTTTAGTCGTCAGGTTTCCAGTGCGCCGCCACCGCCGCCTGGCCGTAACTCAGCCCGCCATCGCCGGGACTCACCTGCCGATGCTGGTAGACCGCGAAGCCCTCCGCCTCCAGTCCCCTCCGCAGCAGCCGCGACAGCCGCCGGTTATGCAGGCAGCCGCCGCTCAGCGCCACCTGTCCCATGCCCGTTGCACGCCGCGCCTGCACCGCCGCCTCCACAAACCCCGCCGCCACGCCAGCATGGAAGCGCGCTGCCATGCGCTCGCGCGGTCCACCATCATGCAGGTCTTTCATCACCGCGCGCCACAGCGTGCTCACCTGCAACGTGCCGGGCTCGCATCGCGCCCTATCGCCTGCGCGCCACTCCATCGCGTAACCCGCTTCCGTGTCCGGCTGTCCTTCCGCCAGTCCTTCCAGTTCAATCGCCGCCTGCGCCTCGTAATCCGCCACGCGCCGCCGCAACACCACCGCCGCCACCGCGTCGAACAGCCTTCCCAGGCTCGATGTCCACGGCGTATTCAGTCCGCGTTCCATCATCCGCGCCAGCACCCGCGCCTCCTGCGCCGTGGCCCCGGTC
This sequence comes from Acidobacteriota bacterium, assembly GCA_021778875.1. The sequence continues at coordinate 633 of JAJYBT010000764.1, forward strand.
TGTGCAATCTCGTCTTCCAGCCCTGCCGCATGCAGATGCCCCAGCGCCATGCGCCACGGCTCGCGAATCGCGGCCTCGCCGCCCGGCATCGGTACACACTCCAGGTGTGCAAACCGCTCAAAGCCGTCCAGCCGCGCCAGCAGTACCTCGCCGCCCCATATCCTGCCGTCCGTGCCATAGCCCGTGCCGTCCAGCGCCAGGCCAATCGCCTCGCCCTCCAGCCCGTGCTCCGCCATGCAGCCGGCCACGTGCGCATGATGATGCTGTACCGCGAGCGTCGGCAGGCCGCGCTCCCGCGCCCACTCCGCCGCCCACTGCGTCGAGAGATAGCCAGGATGCAGATCGTGCGCAACCACCTCCGGTTCAATCTCAAAAGTTCGCATCAGGTGCGCCAGCGACTCGCGGAAAAACTCCAGTCCCGTCACGTTCTCCAGGTCGCCCAGGTGCTGGCTCTGGTAGGCAAAACGTCCCCGCGCCAGTGCAAACGCGTTCTTGAGGTGCCCGCCCACCGCCAGCAGCGGCCTGGCTTCCCTCGGCAACGGCACAGCCAGCGGCACAAAGCCCCGCGCCCGGCGCAGAAACTGCGGCACACCCTCCACCACGGCCATCACCGAGTCGTCGCAGCGCTGCAAAATCTCCCGGTCGTGCATCAGGAACAGGTCGGCAATCTCCGCCAGCCGCGCGCGCGCCTCGTCGTTGTCGATGGCAATCGGCTCTTCGCTCAGGTTGGCGCTGGTCATCACCAGCGCCCGCACCCGCGCATCGGCAAACAGCAGATGCTGCAGCGGCGCATAGGGCAGATAAATGCCCAGCCACGGAATCCCCGGAGCCACCTCATCCGCAATGCCGCTCTCCGCGCGCTTCGCGGCCACCACAATCGGGCGCGCCGGCGCCCGCAGCAGCGCCTCTTCTTCCGCAGTCAGCGTGCACACCGCGCGCGCCGCCGTCATGTCGCGCACCATCACTGCCAGCGGCTTGCCATAGCGATGCTTGCGCTGGCGCAGCCGCGTCACCGCCTCTTCATTCATGGCATCCACGCACAGATGAAAGCCGCCGATGCCCTTGATCGCCGCAATCCGCCCGGCCAGCAGCGCATCGATGGTTGCCGCCACGGCATCGTCGCAGTGCATCTCCACGCCGTCCGCGCCCGTCAGCCAGACGCGCGGTCCACACACCGCGCAGGCATTCGGCTGGGCATGAAAGCGCCGGTTCCGCGGATCGTCGTACTCCGCCTGGCACGCCGCGCACATCCGGAACCGCGCCATCGAAGTCTGTGGGCGGTCATAGGGAATCCGCCGCGTAATCGTGAAGCGCGGCCCGCAGTTGGTGCAGTTCAGAAAAGGGTAGCGATAGCGCCGGTCGCGCGGGTCCAGCAGTTCGCGCAGGCAGTCGTCGCACGTCGCGGCATCCGCCGGGATCTCCGTGCTCACCTGCCCCAGCACCTCGCTCGCCACGATGCGGAAACCGTCCTCGCCAATAGGCGCAAGCGACCGCACCGCAACTGCATCGATCCGCGCAAGCGGCGGGGCCTCATCGCGCAGCCGCGTCAGAAACGCATCCAGCCGCTCCGCCGGGCCTTCCACCTCGATCGTCACGCCATCCGTGTCGTTGCCGATAAAGCCGGCCAGCGCCTCTTCCCCGGCCAGACGATACACAAATGGCCGAAACCCCACCCCCTGCACGACACCGCGCACGGCTACCGCGCGCCGCTCTCGTCCAGGTTGTGTTGCCTCGGCCATGGGCATCGGATGCGTTGCAGTCCAGCATAGCGCATCGCCGCCATGCTCACTGCCATCCCTGGCTAGTTATGCTTGCCCTTCCACTCCTCGTACGGGCCCTGGAAGTCCTCCACCCCGTTCTCCCCGAAGATCCACAGCCGCGTGGCTACTTCGTCAATCAGGTCGTGGTCGTGCGTCACCAGCAGCACCGTGCCCTCATAGCGCTGCAGGGCAATGTTGAGCGCGTTAATTGACTCCAGGTCCAGGTGGTTCGTCGGCTCGTCGAAAATGAGAATGTTCGGCTTGGTCAGGATTAGCTTGCAGAAGACCAGCCGTGCCTGCTCGCCGCCGCTCAGCGCCTTGGTTGGCTTGG
>JAJYBT010000765.1 GCA_021778875.1 Acidobacteriota bacterium
CGTCCGGACATGGCCTGGGCGCGCAGCGCATAAAACTGGTCGAGGGTGAGCTTCACATCCTGCTGGCTTACATCGTCCGTCAGAGCCAGGCTCTTGGGCGTGGCCGCTGTGGCCGGGCTTGCGCCCGCTGCCTGCCTGGCTGCCATCAGCTTGTTCTGCCGCAGTCCGTAGAGCGCCGTCACTTCGCTGGCCAGCGCGCCCAGCGAGGCTACCTGCACATCGCGGTCGTGCGCAATCTGCGCCATCTGCTTGTAGTTCTTGCGCAGCGTTTCGCGGTCCTGGCGAACCTGGTTGAAGCTTTCAGTTTTCAACAGCATGCGCGTATAGGAGCCGGCCAGGCCGACAATGGTGAACGCACCCACCAGAGAGGCCGCCACGAACCCGTACACGTAGTGAAGAGGCAGGGGAATCTTCCGCACCCGGCCATCTTCGTCTCGCGCGACGAAAAGAATGTAGTAGCGCTTCCGCAGCATAGTCCTTCTCTCACTCCCGCAGCTGGGGAAGGCTGCAATTCGCCAGGTACTCAAAGTAAAGCGAAAGGCGTATAGGGATCTCGCAAGAGCCCATTGAACCGCGATGAGCCCCGGAATGAGGCGCACCTGCTAGAACGTTTATCTAGGCTAACAAACGGCCCAGCGGAGGGTCAACGAAAACATCGAGGAAAATCCTTTGAAAACCTTGATTCAATCAGGGTTTCGAAGCCTCCCCCTGAACATCTCCGGCCGGCATCCGCCAAAATGCCCTATTCTCTATAGGATGCGCACCAGACGGGGAAAAAACGCCGAACCCGGCGGGCAGGGCGAACTGGAGCTGCTGCGTAAGATTCGCAGCAGAACGGCCCGCCCAGCCCCCGGCGGAGTGCGCCTGGGCATTGGCGACGACTGCGCTCTGCTGGCCCCGCGGGCGGGTGAGGAAATGGCCGTCACCACCGACCTCTCCATCGCCGGACGGCACTTCCGCCTGGACTGGCACCCGCCGGAAGTGGTCGGGCATCGCGTGCTGGCGCGCGGACTCAGCGACATCGCCGCCATGGGCGCTCGCCCCGTTGCCGCCTTTCTTTCCCTCGGCCTGCCGCGCGAACTCACCGTGGCAAAGGGCGGAAGGCCAGCCTGGATTGAGCGCTTTTACGATGGCCTGCTGGCCCTGGCCGACGCCCACAAGACCGTGCTGGCCGGCGGCGATCTTGCCGAGTCGCCCATTGCCCTTGCGGACATTGTGCTGATTGGCGCCGTGCCCCGCGGCAGGGCGCTGCTGCGGTCTGGCGCGCGACCCGGCGACCTGCTCTACGTAACCGGCAGCCTCGGCGGAGCCTCCGCCGGGCTGGCCAGACTGGCCGCGGCCGGCAAAGGACGCAGCCAACCACCGCGTATCCCAAAAAAAACGTGGCCTTTGCTCGCCGCGCATCTCTATCCGCAGCCGCGCATCGCGCAGGGCTTGTGGTTGCAGCGTCGCGGGCTGGCCACCGCCGCGCTGGACGTGAGTGACGGCCTCTCGACCGACCTGGCCCACCTGTGCGAAGAGTCCAGGGTGGCCGCCGAAGTGGAAGCCGCCGCGCTGCCCATCCACCCCGCCGCCACGCTGGCTCAGGCGCTCGACGGCGGCGAGGACTACGAGCTGCTTTTCACCGCGCCGCCCACCGCGCGCCTGCCCCGCGCAATCGCCGGTGTGCCGGTGACGCGCATCGGCCGCATTCTGCGCAGGAGGCCCGCAAAGCCGGCCATTACACTGGTAACGCCGGAAGGCTCGCAGCCGCTCGAACAGCACGGCTGGGAACACTTCGCGCAGGCGCGCTGAAAAACCGACAGGCAGGCGCGGTTCGCCCTTCCGGATCAACTGCCGAAACCGCGCAGTGCAGAAGAGTGCGTGTACTTTCGATTTTGCCTTCAAACAAGAGAGGCCCCCGCGCATTTCCAAACCGGCTATCATCAGGAGTGTCATGACCACTGGAAAAATTCGCGTGCGCTTTGCTCCCTCCCCGACGGGATTACTCCATGTTGGCAATGCGCGGACGGCACTCTACAACTGGCTTTTCGCGCGCCGCGCAGGGGGCGACTTCCTGCTGCGCATTGAGGACACTGACCAGGAGCGCTCTGAGAAACGTTACGAGCGCCAGCTGATGGAAGACCTGCTCTGGCTCGGGCTGGACTGGGACGAAGGCCCGGAAGGAGCCGACAGGCCGGCAACCGGCAACTTCGGCCCCTACCGCCAGTCTGAGCGCCTGCACATCTATGCCGAGCACACTCAGCGCCTGCTCAACGAGGACAAGGCGTACTGCTGCTTTTGCACGCCGGAAATGCTTGAGGCGGATCATAACAAGGCTGTCGCCGAGCAACGCCCGCTGGTCTATTCCGGCCGCTGCCGCGACCTCGGGCCCCGCACTGTCAAGAAGTATCTCGATGCCGGCAAGCCCTTCGCCGTGCGCCTCAGAATCGGCGAAGAGCCGCTGCGCTTCCACGACCTGGTGCGGGGAACGGTCGAGTTCCCCGCCGAGGCCGTCAGCGACCCCGTCCTGGTCCGCTCAAGCAACGACGGCCGGCCGGGCATGCCGGTCTATAACTACGTGGTCACGATCGATGACGCGCTGATGCAGATCACCCATGTCATCCGCGGCGACGACCACATCTCCAACACACCCAAGCAGGTGGCCATCTACAACGCCTTCGGCTGGCCGGTGCCGCAGTTTGCGCACCTCTCCACAATTCTGGGTGCGGACCGCGAGCGG
>JAJYBT010000766.1 GCA_021778875.1 Acidobacteriota bacterium
GCGAAGACAAGCGCGTTCAAAAGGCGATCAAGTTCATCTTCGCCGAGCAGGAGCCGGATGGAAGCTGGTTCGGCCGCTGGGGCGTGAACTACATCTACGGAACCTTCCTTGTGCTGCGCGGGCTTGAGGCCATTGGAGTGGACCACCTGGAGCCGCAGGTGCAGCAGGCGGCGGAGTGGATTCGCATGGTGCAGAATCCCGATGGCGGCTGGGGCGAGACCTGCGGCAGCTACGACGATCCCAATACGCGCGGCGTGGGACCGAGTACGCCGTCGCAGACGGCCTGGGCCCTGCTGGGGCTGCTTGCAGCCGGCGACGACCGCTCCGACTCGATCGCCAAGGGCGTTCGCTGGCTGCTGGAGCGGCAGGACGCGGAGGGCGGCTGGGACGAGTCCGTCGGCGCGGGCCTCACGCGCCAGGCCCTCTACACGGGCACCGGCTTTCCCAGGGTCTTTTATCTGGCCTATCACATGTATCGCAACTACTTCCCGCTGCTGGCCCTCACCGGCTACAAGCGGGCCATGGAGCGCGCTTCCTAAGGCGGCGCCGGAGGTATCACCCGAATATGGCTGTTCCTGTCTCCCAGATGTGGACGGTTGCCACTTATGTGCTGAAGAAGCGGTTCGCTGGCAACAGGCGTTATCCGCTGGTGCTCATGCTTGAGCCCCTCTTCCGCTGCAACCTGGCCTGCGCCGGCTGCGGCAAGGTGCAGTATCCTCCCCACGTTCTCAAGCGCATGCTTTCGCCCGAGGAGTGCTTCAAGGCCGTCGAGGAATGCGGCGCGCCCATGGTTTCCATTCCCGGCGGCGAGCCGCTGCTCCATCCGCAAATCGTCGAGATCGTCAACGGCCTCATCGCGCGCAAAAAGTACATCTACCTCTGCACCAACGCGCTCGAACTCAAGCGCCGCCTGCCGGAGTTCACTCCTTCCAAGTACCTCACGTTCTCTGTGCATCTGGATGGCGACCGCGAGCACCACGATTATTCCGTCTGCCGCGAAGGCGGATACGACCTCGCCGTTGAAGGCATCAAGGATGCCGTCAAGCGCGGCTTCCGCGTCACTACGAATGCCACCTTCTTTGATGGCGCCGACCCCAACAACGTGCGCGCCTTCTTTGACGATGTGATGAACATGGGTGTCGAGGGCATCGTCCTGTCGCCCGGCTACAGCTATGAGATGGCTCCCGATCAGAACCGCTTCCTGGGCCGCGCACGCGTGCGCCGCCTCTTCCGCGCCATCCTGTCCAATCGCAAGCCGACCTGGAAATTCAACATGTCGCCCCTGTTCCTCGAGTTTCTGATGGGCGACCGCAAGTATGAGTGCACACCGTGGGGTTCGCCGGCCTACAACATCTTCGGCTGGCAGCGACCCTGCTATCTGTTGCAGGATGGCTACGCGGAAAGCTTCAAGGAGTTGCTCGAAACCACGCAGTGGGAAGAGTACGGCGCGGCCAGCGGCAATCCCAAGTGTGCCAACTGCATGGTGAGCTGCGGTTATGAGCCGTCGGCGGTGATGGACGGCTTCGGCTCCATCTCCGGCCTCTGGGCCATGGTGCGCGGCACCTTCAGGAAGTACAAGGACCAGCATGCGCTGAACCTGCTCAACGAGCCCGCGCCGCACGGCCCGGCCGCGCTTGTGCAGATCGAAAAGCCCGCGCACACCCTGGAGGAGACCAACGCATGACCGCCGAAGTCGCCAAGTACACCATCGAACAGGTCGAAGCGCTGGAGCTGGCTCCCGGCTCGGAGCACGAGCAGTTGGAAGGCTGGGCGCCCGCGCTGGCAAGCGAAGAAGACCTGCGCCAGGCTCTCGAAAAGGCCTTTGATTATCGCGGCGACATCACGCTCACCCTCAAGAGCGGTGAACGTATCGAGGCCTACATCTTCAACCGCCTCACTGGCTCCACGCTTTCCGATTCCTATGTGGAGTACTTCACGCCCAGCGCGCCGGAGAAGCGCAAGCTGAATTATGGTGAAATCGCCCGCCTCGAATTCAGCGGCAAGGACCGCGCCGCCGGCAAACACTGGGAGGACTGGGTCAAGGCTTACAACGAGAAGAAGGCCGCCGGTGAAAAGAACATTGCGCTGCACCCGGAGGCGCTGGACTAGCGTCAGTCATCCCTTCCCGCTGATGACAGAACCCTGACCACTGCACACGCATTCATGAAAGTTTTCCTTACAGGCGCGACCGGTTTTGTTGGCCATCATGTCGCACGGGCACTGGCAGCCGAGGGCGCAGAGCTGCGCATGCTGGTCCGCAAGACCAGCAATATGGGCAACCTTGAAGGCATTCCCGGCGACACGGTTGTCGGCGATCTCGCCCGGCCTGAGACCTTCGCTCCAGCGCTGCAGGGCTGCAATGCGGTGGTTCACGTGGCTGCCGACTATCGCCTCTGGGTGCGCAACCCCGATGCCATGTATCGCGCCAACGTGGACGGCACGCGAGAGCTGTTGCTGCTGGCGCGCAAGGCAGGCGTACCCCGCGTCGTGTACACGTCCAGCGTGGCCACCATGAACTTCCGCACCGACGGCATCGTCATCAATGAAGACACCCCGGTTTCGCTGAATGACATGATCGGCCACTACAAGCGCTCGAAGTTCATGGCCGAGCAGCAGGCCATCGCCGCCGCCGAAGACGGACAGCAGGTCATCATTCTCAATCCCACCACGCCCATCGGCCCCAACGATCAAAAGCCCACGCCCACGGGCCGCATTTTC
>JAJYBT010000767.1 GCA_021778875.1 Acidobacteriota bacterium
CATGGTGGGCCTGAAGCAGTTGGGTAAAGAGTTCACGGCCGCGTGGACTCAGATGCCAGCGGTGACTGTGGGGGATTTTCAGCAGCAAGCCGCGGACGTGCAGGCGTTTGAGGAGGCGGCCGACGGTGTCAGCGGGTAGGCAAATGCAGCCACTTATGGGCGGGTGAAAACCAGCCACTTTTAGGATGGTGCCAGGCGTTTGTAGGCTCTTCGCTTTTCTTACGGAAAGCGAGGAACCAACGGATGTCCAATCACCTGCAAGTGGCTATGAAACAATCAATTACAGCACTTTGCGCGTGCGGCTGGTCGCAACGGCGGATCGCCCAGGCACTGCGGCTTGACCGGGCGACGGTCCGGCGGCATCTGGCCCTCGCGGCAAAAGCAGCCACGAACCTGCCCGCCGGGTCGGCCGGCCCGCCAGAGGCAAAACCAGCCACGAACCCGCCCACCGGGTCGGAGGCGTTGAATGGCGCCATCTCCATGGGAATCCCGGTGGCCATCGGGACGGCCAGCGCGGTCCTGGCGGGGGCTCCGATCGCCGATCCTCCGGTCCATTCCGGGCCACCCAGCGCGTGTGAGGGCTATCGGCCGCTGATCGAGACCAAGGCGCAACAGGGCCTCTCCGCGCAACGCATCTACCAGGACTTGGTCGAAGAGGTCGCCTTCGGCCACGGTTACGACAGCGTCAAACGCTTTGTACGGCGGCTGGCGGTCGCTGCTCCCCTGCCTTTCCGGCGGATGGAATGTGCGCCGGGCGAAGAGGCCCAGGTGGACTTTGGCCGGGGCGCCGCACTGGTCGATGCCGCCGGCCAGCGCCGCGGCACGTGGGTGTTCCGGATCGTGCTGTCCCACAGCCGCAAGGGCTACAGCGAAGCGGTGCTCCGGCAAACCACGGAGGATTTCCTGGCCTGTCTGGAGAACGCCTTCTGGTCGTGGGGTGGCGTCGTACGCACCCTGATCATCGACAACCTCCGCGCCGCGGTGACCCAGGCCGACCGCTACGAGCCGGAACTGAATCCACGCGTGGCGGCATTCTGTGCCCATTATGGGACGGTGATCTTGCCCTGCCGCCCCTACGCCGCGCGGCACAAAGGCAAGATCGAACGGGGCATCGGTTACGTCAAAGACAACGGCTTGAAGGGCCGCACCTTCACCACCCTGGCGAAGCAGAATGAATACCTGCGGCAGTGGGAAGAGACCGTCGCGGATACCCGTATCCATGGCACGACCCGCCAGCAAGTCGGCCCGCTCTTCCTCGCGGTGGAACGACCTGTGTTGCTGGCCTTGCCGGCCGAACGCTTGCCCTACTTCCAGGAGAGCCTGCGGAGTGTGCATCGGGACGGCCACGTGGAGGTGGCCAAGGCCTACTACTCGGTGCCGCCGGAGTACGTCACGCGGCAGGTCTGGGCGCGGTGGGATGCCCACACCGTGCGGATTTTCAACCAGCGCCGCGAGCAAATCGCCCTGCACGCCCGGCGGCCGGCGGGACGGTTTGCCACCGCCCCCGCGCACATCCACAGCGCCAAAATCTGGGGCGTGGAGCGTGGCGCCGCTTATCTGCTGCAACGTGCGGCGCTCTTGGGTTCCCACGCCGCGCAGTGGGCCCAGACCATGCTGCAGAGCCGCGGCGTGGAGGGCGTCCGGGTCTTGCAGGGGCTGCTGAGCCTGGCGAGCCGTTATTCGGCGGGAGCCATTGACCAGGCGTGCCAGGTGGCCGTCAGCCACCAGTCCTATCGCCTGCGGGCCGTGCGTGAACTGCTGGCGCATAGGGGGACGGTGCAGGAGTCCCTGCCGCTGCTGGAGGCGCACCCGCTGATCCGCCCGCCGGAAGAATACGCCACGCTGGTGCGGCAGGCCTTCCACGGAACCACCGCGACCGCCGCCGACCATCCGGCGACCGGGAGGACGCAAGCAAACTTACAGAAAGGAGTTGTCTCATGAAAGATGCATTACACCAAGCGCTCAAGCAGTTGCGCCTCTCCGGCTTGTGCCAGAACCTGGAGATACGCCTCCAGGAAGCCTCCGGCAACCATTTGAGTCACGCCGAGTTCCTGGAACTGCTGGTGCAGGATGAATTGACGGTGCGGCGGGATCGGCTGATCCAGCGGCGCGTCAAGGCGGCCGGCTTCCGCGACCTGCGGACTTTGGAGGATTTTGACTGGCAGTTCAACCCTTCCATCAGCCGCAAGCAGGTTTATGAACTGGCTACAGGCCGCTTCATCGAAGCGCACCGCGATGTGCTGTTGCTCGGCCCGCCGGGGGTTGGTAAAAGCCATTTGGTGCAGGCCCTGGGTTACCAGGCCATCCGCGCCGGCTGGGTGGTCTACTATCGCTCCATCTTCGACGTGGTGCGCGACTTCCTGCGGGAGGAAGCCTTTGCCGGCCAGGACAAGGTGATGAACCGCTATCTCAAGCCGGATTTATTGCTGGTCGACGACATGGGGATTAAGCAGCTGCCACGGCGCAGCGGCGAATTCCTCTTCGAGATTATTATGCGGCGCTACGAGACGCGCTCGACCATGATGACCTCCAACCGGCCGCTGGAAGACTGGGGCAAGCTGCTGGCTGATGTACCTTCGGCCACGGCCATCCTGGACCGCTTCCTGCATCACGAGGAGATCCTCTCCATCACCGGGCGCAGCTATCGCCTGAAGGATCGGGCCGGTAAGACCGCGCCGCCTGGCGTGTCGACCAAAGGGACCGCCGGCGTGGCGCCGC
>JAJYBT010000768.1 GCA_021778875.1 Acidobacteriota bacterium
TCGGATTCAGCGCAATCGCCTTTAGAAATTCCTCCCGCGCCCTCGGCATATTGAACTCGTAGTGCGACTCCTCCATCCCCAACGCCGCATGTGCTTCCGCCAGGTCCGGATCCAGTTCAATCGCCTTCAGCGCCGCCGCCCGCGCCTGCGGAGAGCTCTCCCGCGCCGTATACGGCCCCACGATGTTGCTGATATTGTAGGCATCCGCCAGCCCCGCATAAGCCTCGGCAAACTTCGGATCCGCCTCCGTCGCCTGCCTGAAAAGCACAATGCTCTGCTTCACCGCCTCCGGCGTCCGCTGGTTCCAGTAGAACCGCGCCTTCAGATACAGATCGTATGCCTCCGGCGACGCCGTTCGCGCTCGCGCCAGCTCACGCCCCGGCCCAACGCTCGTCTGTACCTGCTCTGCAATCGCGCGCCCAATCTCGTCCTCGACGTCAAGAATGTCCTTGAGATTTTTCGCGTCGTAGTTCTCCGCCCAAAGATGCGTCTGGTCGCTCACGCGAATCAGCTGCGCGCTGATCCGCGCCCGCTCGCCCTCCCGGCGCACGCTTCCCTCCAGCACATAGTCCACTCCCAGCTCTCGCCCAATCTGGCTTACCGTCTTGTTCGTATGCTTGTAGGCCATCGCCGAGGTCCGAGCAATCACCCCCAGCCTCTCCGGACTCATCTGCCCCAGGTCGGTAATCGTCTCTTCCGTCAGCCCATCGCTGAAGTAGTCCTGCGCCGGATCGCCACTCAGGTTCACAAACGGCAGCACCGCCAGCGTCTCGCGTTTTGCCGGAGTCGCCGCCGCTTGCCGCCGCGCCCTGTGCATCAATAACCCGGCCGCAATCAGAACCCCCGCAGCCGCAGCTCCCAGCACCCACCAGCCCCGCTTGCGCCCTTGCCCTCGCCGCGGCACCGCCACTACCGCAGCACCTCCGCCAAGTACACCAGCGCCCCCGTTCGGCCTCTCCGTCACCGGAGCAATAAACCGGTAGCCTCTGCGCGGCACCGTCTCAATGTATCTTGGATTCTCCGCCGCATCCCCAAACAGCACCCGCAGCTTGCGGATGGCCGTATTCAGCCCCTCGTCAAAACCAACATGGGTATCCGCTGGCCACAGCTCTGCCTGCAGTTCTTCGCGGGTCACCAGTCGCCCAGGACGCTCCAGCAGCATTGCTAGCACCCGGAACGGCTGTTCCTGAAGCGGCAGCTTCCGGCCCTGCCTCAGCACTTCTCCAGTGTCGAGGTCGATCTCGTATTGCCCGGTGCTGACTCGGCGGCTTGAGCCTGCGTGGGTGCTCACTCGTCCACCACCTCTGAAGAACCCCATCCTAGCACAGCCAAACCCGCCCGAATACCAGTTCATGCAGCGCCGTAAGCCTCTCGAACAGCGCGTCTTATCAAGTCATCCCCAATTCAGCCCCGGTCAATTGACTCGCCCTCTACGGCGCGCTATCACTCCCACACTGCCGCCAGCTCCGCCTCATCTGCAGGCAGCCTCCGGCAAACCAATCCGGCAATCAATCGCCGGCCATATTAAGGAGCCTCGTCATGATCAAGCTCATGCAGCGCAGCACGCTCATCCTTGCTGCCTTGATTCTCACCACCGGAGCCGCCATCGCCCAGACCTCCGGCCCATGCAACAACCAGCTCATCAATGGTGTCTACGGATTCACTCTCGAGGGCACAAAACTCGGCGGACAGGGCCCGGTCGGCCCGCAAGTCGGGGTCGCCATGACCGACTTCGACGGCCACGGCGGCCTCACCCAGATCGATACCGTAACCATCAACGGCATCGTCGTCGCCGACTTCACGCACACGCCCGCCACCGGCTCATACACCGTCAATTCTGACTGCACCGGGACCTTCAATCTCAACTTCACCGATGGCCGTCCGCCCATCACCGTCGCCCTCGTCGTCGTCGACAACGGAAATGAGATTGACACGGTCGTCACCAGCGCCGGAGGCAATCAGGGAATCATCGCTACCCGCAGCATCGGCAAGCGCCGCTTCACTCCGATACTTGCTCGGCCCATGCGCACCTTCTCGCCGCTGTCTGTTGCTCCCACGCATACCTACGCAGCCAACACGGGCGGACGCTGACAGAGTTTTCGCAGACGTATCCGGCAGGCGACCACTCTACCCACGCGTGGCCACCGCCTCCACCTCAAACCCATTCTTGACCTGGCCGCCTCTCGGAGTCCGGAGCGGCCAGCTTTTTTGGCCATCGTCCGGTTCCGCCACCCGCCGCTCCACCCGCCCAGCGCAATCAGCATCTTAGCTCGAATGCGGCTCCCGATATTCTGCATCGCTTGCTTCGCCCTCATCTCTTCCGCCCAGACCATCTCCAGCGCTCCCGCCTGCGACAACGCCAACAACACCAGCGCAAGCACGCACTACCACAGCAGCGGAAGCCACAACGCCGCCGCTGGCCAGGTCAGCAAGCTTCCCATACGCTCGCTGCTTTATCCCGGCGCAACCACGCGCATCTTCGTACGGTATATGCCGTGGTTTGGAACCCCGCAGCACATCGACGTCGGCTATCGTTCCGACGACGCGCAGCAGGTCGCCCGCCAGGTCGCCGACATGGCCAGCCGCGGCATTCAAGGCGCAATCGTCGACTGGTACGGGCCCGGCCCGGACCTGAAAAACCGGAGCACCATCCTGCTCATGAAAGCCGCCGAAAGCACCCAGGGATTCCAGTTCGCCGTATCTGTCGACAAGG
>JAJYBT010000769.1 GCA_021778875.1 Acidobacteriota bacterium
ACAATGCGCTTCACATCCAAACCGGCAATCTTGCCCGCGTCCTTGGTCGCCTGGCGCTGCGCATCGTTAAAGTAGGCCGGCACGGTGATGACCGCTTCGGTGACCGTCTCGCCCAGATAGGCCTCGGCGCTCTTCTTCAGCTTTTGCAGAATCATGGCCGATATCTCAGGTGGCGTGTACTCCTTGCCCTGCGCCAGCACGCCCACGTGGTCGCCCTGCTGCACCACCTTGAAAGGCACCATCTTCATCTCGTCGTTGACCTCATTGAACCGGCGGCCCATGAAGCGCTTGATGGAGAAAATCGTGTTCTCAGGATTGGTGATGGCCTGGCGCTTGGCCACCTGACCCACCAGCCGCTCACCGCTCTTCGAAAAGCCGACGATGGAGGGCGTAGTGCGCGCACCCTCTTCATTTGCAATCACTTTGGGCTCGCCGCCCTCAAGAACGGCCACGCACGAGTTCGTGGTGCCCAGGTCAATTCCGATAATCTTTGCCATGCTCCGCTTCCTGCCTCTTCTATAGAAATTGCGACTCTATTAAGATGCATCATTGAGTGAGATAGTGTCAACTTTTCTTGATTCAACTGCAATAAAACATCTCTGCCGCATCCCGGTCACCTCATGCGCCATTCCAGACTGCGGCATCGGCTTCTTGACTTCAATATCGGACTCTTTTAGTCTTAGTTCAAATATCGGACAAATTTAGTCCTAGTTTAAGGAGGCTTCGATTTTGCACGTGCACGACTTCAGGCTTTCTGTGCTGCGCCGCTTTCTTCTGGCTCTTTCCCTCCCGCTGCTGCTTCTGCGTCCATGTCCCGCCCAGGAGAAGCCATACTTCGTGACGTACTCCCACGACCTTGAGGAGCCTGGCAATCTCGATCTCGAAACCAAATCCGCACTGGCCCGCCCTGACGGCAGCAACCGCTTCGGCGCAACGGCTATGGAGTTCGAGTATGGCGTCCGGGCCTGGTGGACATCGGAGCTGTACCTCGACGGGCAGGCCACCGCGCAGGACTCGACAATCTTCACCGGCTTCCGTATCGAGAACCGTGTTCGGCCGCTCATGCGGGAACATGCCATCAACCCTGTGCTCTACGTCGAATACGAGAACATCAGCGCAGCCGACAAGACGCTGCTCGAAATCGTGGGCCATGATGGTCAGGGTGACCTGACCGAGGCCAACCGAACCGCTCGCCGCGACCATGAGCACGAGGCAGAAACTCGACTGATCCTCTCCTCGAACCTGCGCGACTGGAACATCTCAGAGAACTTCATTGCCGAAAAGAACCTGGGGCACAGCCCGTGGGAGTTCGGCTACGCCCTGGGAGCCGCGCGCCCCCTGCGCAGCGCCGCCGCAGCGCGCGATTCAGCCTTCGGCCTCGACAAATTCATCGGCGGGGCCGAGTTGTACGGCGGTCTGGGCGACACGGCGTCGCTCACGCTGCGTGATACCAGCCACTACATTGCCCCGCTGCTGGGCTGGCAACTGCCGCACGGCATGCGGCTCAGTTTCTCTCCCGGATTTGGGCTCACGACCACAAGCCTCAATCGCGTCTATCGCGTCGGCCTGGCCTATGAGTTCAACCAGTTCGGCAACTGGTTCCGCAGCGGCAAGGGAGGTGTGCGATGAAGCGACCGGTCTTGATCATTCTTTTTGCGCTGGTGTGCGGCACACTGGCGCTGGCTGCGGCCTCGCGCTCGCACTGGGAGCGCGTCCCCGCGAAGGACCACGCACGCGCCAATCCGCTTGCGGGTAATCCCGGCGCTGTCGCTGCCGGTGCGCGACTCTTCAGCGACCACTGCGCGCAATGTCACAAGGCCGATGCGCGCGGCGACGGCGGCAAGCATCCCTCGCTGCGCGGTGACCGTCTGCGTCCTGCAACGGACGGCGACCTCGAGTGGTTCCTGCGCCAGGGCGACCTGGCCCATGGCATGCCCTCCTGGTCCAGCCTGCCACAGGCGCAGCGCTGGCAGCTTGTCACCTATCTGCGCTCGCTGCAGTAGGCGGCTCATGACCGCCGGCAGCAGCACAGCGCGTAACCAGAACCCGACATCTCCTGGGTCGTCGCCCGCATCGATTAAGCTCAAGTGTTCCGCTCACGATGACTACGACGACGGCCCAAAGTCGCTATCCGCTCACCCAGGGCGTAAACCCGTGGCTGGTCACCGTCTCCGTGATGCTGCCCACCTTCATGGAGGTGCTGGACACGGCCATCGCCTCCGTTGCCCTGCCTTATATCGCGGGCAGCCTCTCGGCCTCTAACTCCGAGGCGACCTGGGTCCTCACCAGTTATCTGGTGGCCAATGCCGTCATTCTCCCCGCCTCCAACTGGTTTGCCCGGCGCTTTGGGCGCAAGCGCTTCCTGCTGACCTGTGTGGTGATATTCACCATCGCCTCGTTTTTCTGCGGAGCGGCGCCGTCGCTGGCGGTCATTCTGCTGGCACGTGTGCTTCAGGGCGCGGGCGGCGGCGCGCTGCAGCCCTTGTCGCAGTCGATCCTGCTTGAGAGTTTCCCACCAGCCAAGCGCTCCATGGCCATGGCCGCCTATGGACTGGGCATTGTTGTGGCCCCGGTTCTCGGACCCACGCTGGGCGGCTGGCTTACGGACACCTTCAGTTGGCGCTACGCCTTCTACATCAACATCCCGGTCGGCATTCTCGCCGTCCTCCTTATCAGCCGCTTCATCCATGATCCGCCGTACATCAAACA
>JAJYBT010000770.1 GCA_021778875.1 Acidobacteriota bacterium
AGAACGGCGTGTTCCAGCAGCAGTACAACGTATCGCGCAGCAGCAGCACGACGAATCCGTTCCCGGCCTGGGCTCCGCAGTATACGAACGTGCTGTTTACGCCGCCGGGACCGGCTTTGACGGCTCCCTTCAGCGGTGCGCTGACTCCGCAGGTGGTGAACACCGGCGCGACGCTGGCTCCGCTGTCGTTCCGCGGACTCGACCCGAGCTACGAGAACCCGTACTCGCACTCGTTCGACATCTCAGTGGAGCAGGAGCTGCCGTACAACTCCGCGCTGACGCTGGGCTATGTGGGCAACCGCGCGATGCGGCTGCCGGTCTTTGTGGACGTGAACCTGAAGCCGGCCACGACCACCAAGACCTATGACGTGGTGGACAAGTCCGGCAACACGCTGAAGACGGTGACGGTGCCGTGGTACACGCAGCGGCAGACGTATGTGGACGGCAGCATTCTGGGCGGCTTTAGCGGCGTGAACAGCTGGTACCACTCGTTTGTGGCCACGCTGAAGAAGCCGGTGAGCCACGGCGTGGAACTGCTGGCGAACTACACCTACTCCAGCGCGACGGACGGCGGGCAGGTGTCGGGCGTAAACGGCACGTTCAACGGCACGGATACGCCGGTTGATCCGATGAACCTGAAGGCCGAGCAGGCGCGCTCTGACCTGGACATGACGAGCCGCCTGACGGGCAGCTTCATCCTGTCTCCGACTATCCGGACAGACCTGGGACTGCTGAGCCTGGCGGTGAACGGCTGGAGCTTCTCTGGCAGCTACACGGCGCAGAGCGGCAACCCGGTGACGGGCTTTATGGCCAACAGCCCCAGCAGCACGGTGGGCGTGGGCGATCCGCTGAACACGGCGAACGTGGGCGGCGACGGCGGCATTACGGGCGCCGAGCTGAGCCTGTTCAACTCCGGCACGCCGGGACGCATTCCGCAGTTCAAGCGCAATGCGTTTGCCGGGCCGGGCGTGCATAACCTGGATGCGCGGCTGGCGCGCGACTTTACGCTGCACGAGGGCGTGAAGATGCAGTTCCTGGTGGAGGCCTTCAATGTGGCCAATCACCAGAACATTCTGGCGGTGAGCACCAACTACTCGTCGTATGTTCCGGCGAGCAAGTGCGCGGGCGGCCACACGAATGACTGCATTGCGCCGTACACGGCGGTTCCGTTTGAGACGCCGACCTCCACCAACTCCGTGCTGTACGGGCCGCGCCAGGCGCAGTTCTCAGCGAAGTTCCTGTTCTAGGCAACGACGCACGGCACAAGCAGCATTGCGGGCATGGCGGCAGAGGCTGCCATGCCCGCTTTGTTTTTTGAGCACGGGTGCGTCGCGTTCTACCATGGCATGCAATAGCTATGTACCGGAAGCAATCGAGGGTTGGAGGTGCGGGGTGCGAGGACTTGTCCTGCTGGGATGTGCGGGGATTGCGCTGATGACGTGGGGCGGCGCGGCGGCGCGGGCGCAGAAGCCGGATCACCACTGGGCGATTGTGCTGCACGGCGGCGCGGGTGTGATTGAGCGGGCAACGATGAGTCCGGCGACGGAGGCGGCGTATCGCGCTTCGCTGAAGGAGGCGATCGAGGCCGGCGCGCAGGTGCTGGACCGGGGCGGCTCGTCGATGGACGCGGTGGAGGCGTCTATCCGGATACTGGAGGACAATCCGCTGTTCAACGCCGGGCGGGGCGCGGTGTTTGCCGCGGACGGCAAGAACGAGCTGGACGCGGCCATGATGGACGGGGCGACGCTGAAGGCCGGGGCGGTGGCGGAAGTGACGCGGACACGGCACCCGATCAGCCTGGCGCGGGCGGTGATGGAGAAGTCGCAGCACGTGATGCTGGCCGGCGAGGGAGCGGATGCGTTTGCGGCGCAGGTGGGACTGGAGCAGGTGGACCCGAGCTTCTTTTTTACGGAGCGGCGGTGGCAGTCGCTGGTGCGGGAGCTGAAGCGGGAGGGATTGCCGATTCCTCCGCGACCGGCGGGAGCGCCGCCGGCGCCCGCGAAGCCAGTGGCGGAGTTGGAGCCGCCGGAGGCGCACAAGTACGGCACGGTGGGCGTGGTGGCGCTGGACAGGCAGGGCAATATCGCCGCTGGGACCTCGACGGGCGGGCTGACGGCGAAGCGATGGGGACGCGTGGGCGACTCGCCGATTATCGGCGCGGGAACGTATGCGTCGAACCAGTCGTGCGCGGTGTCGGGCACGGGAACGGGCGAGTACTTTATCCGGCTGACGGTGGCGCGGACGGTGTGCGCGCTGGTGCAGTACAAGGGCATGCGGCTGCAAGAGGCAGCGGACGAGGTGATCCACAAGGAGCTGGAGGCGCTGCACGGGGACGGCGGCGTGATTGCGATTGCGCCGGATGGGCAGATGGCGTGGAGCTTCAACACGCCGGGGATGTATCGGGCGCGGCTGCAGGAAGGCGGCAAACTGGAGATCGGGATTTACGGAGATGAGCCGTAAGTCGCAGATGGCGTGTGGCTTATGTGGGTCCGGCGAGACGGCGAGTCAGCGGGTCAGCGAGTTGGCGAGACAGCAAGTCGGCGAGTTGGCGGATTCGTGGAAGCGGACTGGATTGGTCTGGATTGAGGTGCGTAATTTTTCGCACGATTTTCTGTGGAAAACAAAATTTTCAGGGGGGGGTGGGGGTACTCCCTTGTTTTTGTTTATGCCGCGACGATTCCCGCCGTGGTGGTGGCTGCCCCTGGTTC
>JAJYBT010000771.1 GCA_021778875.1 Acidobacteriota bacterium
CTCGCAGGCGCGGCAGTCTGCCCCATCGCCTCGCCGGAAACCAGTTTTCGCAGCTCGCCCAGCGTCTGCGCGCCTTCCAGAAGCCCGTTCTCCGGCGCTCTTCCCAGTCTTGCTTCAATCGCCGCTGCCAGTTGCACGCGCCCCAGGCTGTCCAGGTGCAGGTCTTCTGCCAGCCGCAGTTCGTCGCCGGTTCCCGCGGGCGCTTCTTCCGTGATCTCCGCAATCAGCGCCGTCAGCCAATCCCCGCCCATCGACGCTTGCTCCGCCCCGCCCGCGCGTCTTTGAGCCTCTCTCGCGGCCACCCATTCCGCCACCACCTTGCGCCGCACCTTGCCAGTCGAGGTCCGTGGCAAATCCGGCTCAGGCCACAGTGCCCATCGCCGCACGCGCTGGAACTCCGCCAGTCGAGCGTTCGCCCGTTCAAGTACCGCCGGGGCCTGCGTCTCTGCGCCGCGCAGTGCAAGCACCGCAAACGGCTCCGGCCCGCCTGCCGTCTCCACGGCAACTACCGCGCATGCCGCCACCTCCGGCTCCTGCTCCAGAGCCGCCTCCACGTCTTCGGGGTGAACATTCACTCCCGCCGCCGTCACAATCGTCTCGCTCTTCCGTCCCAGAAAGCGCAGCTCGCCCGTCGCCTGTGCCTCCGCCAGGTCGCCCGTCGCCAGCCAATCATCCTCGCGCTGCCGCATCTCGCCGCCTTGCCATGTCGCGCTGCTGATCATCGGCCCGCGCACCAGCACCTCGCCGTCTGGACCCAGCTTCACCTCGCGCCCCGCCAGCGGCTTGCCCAACGTTCCCCGCGCAACGTGGAAGGGATGGTTCAGCGTAATCAGCGCCGTCGTCTCCGTCATCCCGTAGCCCTGCACCACCACAAAACCCAGAGCATTCCAGAACTGCTCCAGCGGCCCCGCCAGCGCCCCGCCACCCGAGATCAGCGCCCAGAACTTCAGCCCGAATGCCCGATGTACATCGCGAAAGCGCCACCACCGCTCCCACGCCTTCAGGCCCTTCGCCGCGGCCACGCGCTCCGCCAACCCCGGTACGCTCGTCTCCAGGTGCGTCTTCAGCAGGGCCATCACGCGCGGAACAGCCGCAAGCACGCTGATGCGCTCCCGCCGGATCGTCTCCATCAGCCGCGGCGCCACCAAATGGCTCTCAAAGTGAACCTCCGCCGCAAATATCGGCGGAATCCAAAGCCCCATCGTCTGCCCGAACACATGGCTCAGCGGCAGCGTATGCAGGAACCGCAGCGGATGCACCACGCGCTCGTAGCGCAGGTAGGGCTGCGCTCCCTGTTCAATCGGCCCCACGCTCGCCAGCACGTTCCCGTGCGTATGGACAATGCCCTTGGGCTCCCCCGTCGTCCCCGAAGTGAAAAGAATCTGCAACTGCGTCTCGCGCGAAAGCCCCGCCACGGGCCCCGCCTCTTCAGTGGGCAGGGCAGCAGCCCAGTCCTCAAACGCCAGTTGCGGAAAATCGAGGTGCGGATGCACCTGACCCTGGTCCTGCGTTGCGGGCAGGGAAGTCTCGCTGGCCTCTGAGCTGGGTGCCCCATCCTTTCCGCGGTCTTGTGCGGAAAGGGTGGGATTCAAAGCACGCAACTGCCTCAGCAGCAGAGCGTCGCCCACCACCAGCTTCGGCCGCACGTCCGCCGCCACCCGCGCCGCAAACTCCGCGCTCCCATACGCATCCAGCGGAACCGCCAGCACCCCGCGCAGCATGCAGCCATAGAACGCGCCAATCCACTCCGCGCCATTCTCCGCCCAAAGCACCACACGGTCGCCCTGCCGAATGCCGCGCGCCTCCAGCAGCGCAGCAAACCGCCCCGCCAGCCTCGCCAGTTCGGCATAGGTCGTCGCCCGCCGCCGGTTGCCCACCATGCGCACCACGGCAATCCCGCGCCCATATCGGCGAAAGTCGTCCAGCAGAGTTGCCAGATGTTCCCGCATCGCATCCCCATGGTACAGCGAGACTTGCCCCAACGTCCGCACACAGCCGGGTGAGCCGCCCTTCTCTTCGCTTCCTATTCGCCACTCTCCGCGTTATGCTCATGCTCAGGCATGCCCCCGCACCCGCCCAACCCGGACCCGGCTTCCGACCCCCTCGCCTGCTTCCATCCCGTCACGGCAGAGTGGTTCCGCGCCGTATTTGACGCGCCCACCGCGCCGCAGCGCCTCGGCTGGCCCGTCATCGCCCGCGGCGAAAGCGCACTCATCCTCGCCCCCACCGGCACAGGAAAAACCCTCACCGCCTTCCTCTGGTGCCTCGACCGTCTCATGCTCCACAATCTGCCCGGCGACAAGGTGCCCCACATCTACGGGCGCTCTGGGCCCGGAGATGTGGGAGACCACGCGCCTCCAACCGCCAAATCTGGTTGCCGCATCGTCTACGTCTCCCCCCTCAAGGCCCTCGCCGTTGATGTCGAGCGCAACCTGCGTTCTCCTCTCGCCGGCATCGCCAACATGGCCCGCCGCCGCGGCGTCCCGTTCCACGAGCCGCTCATCAGCGTCCGCACCGGAGACACCCCACAGCGCGAGCGCGCACGCTTCCGCCGCCAGCCCGCCGACATCCTCATCACCACCCCCGAGTCGCTCTACCTCCTGCTCACCTCCCAGGCTGCCGACGCCCTCCGCACCGTTGACACCGTCATCATCGACGAGATCCACGCCCTCGTTCCCACCAAGCGCGGAGCCCACCTCG
>JAJYBT010000772.1 GCA_021778875.1 Acidobacteriota bacterium
AGCGCGGATCGCCGGGAGGGAAAAAGCTGCCGATGTCTCCGGCGGAAACGGCTCCCAGCAGCGCATCGGTGATCGCATGCAGCAAAACATCTCCGTCCGAGTGTCCGGCAAGTCCTTCAGGATGCTTGAGGGCGAGGCCGCCGATCTTCAGTGGCACGCCGGGTTTGAATGCGTGCGAATCCCAGCCATATCCAATGCGAATGTTCATCTCTTTCCTGTCGTGCAGAATGCAGGCTCGTATTCAAGAATACAGGTTCTGCGGAACCCCTCTAGCGTGGCACCGGCTGGTTTTGGAGATAAAACTCGGCCAGCTCCAGATCGCCCGGTTGCGTAATCTTGAAGTTCGCCGGCGAGCCCTGCACCACCGCCACCTGCGACCCGGCGCGTTCCACCACGCTGGCTTCGTCCGTGCCCACAAATCCGTCTGCGGCTGCCTCGGCAAACGCGCGCTTTAACAATCCGCAGCGGAAGCCCTGCGGCGTCTGCGCCTGCACAATATACTCGCGCGGAATCGTCGAGGTAATAATTGCGCCGTCCGCCGTCCGCTCCACCTGCTTGATCGTGTCGACGGCGGGTAGTCCCACGATTGCTGCGTCATGCTTCTCCACTGCCCGAATCGTCCGCTCAATCGTCGCCGCGTCAATTAGAGGGCGCACAGCATCATGAACCAGCACGATGTCGTCGGGGTCGCACTGCAGCGCGTTCAGTGCGTTCGCAACACTCTCCTGTCGATTGTCGCCGCCCTCCACCATCTGCACTTTGTCCGCAAAGCCGTATTCCTCTATCTGCGCCGTCAGCCGGTCCATTTCATTGGCCCGCACGGCTACAAAGATTTTGGCAATCTGCGGCACGCCGGCAAAGGCGCGCAGCGTGTGGATGAGAACCGGCACGCCTGCCAGTTCCAGAAATTGCTTGGGAGCAACTGAAGTTGAGTGGCCCGCGGCCATCCGCGTGCCCAGTCCTGCTGCCGGAAGAATCACAAATACCCGCATAAACACAGGAGTATATCAGTTAACCGCAATGCTGCGCGGACACAGAAGACTTGAGTCGCGGCGGCGCGCTGTCGCATCTCAAACTCTGGAGATGCCTGCGTTGGCAGGCTGGGAGTGGAGCCTGCCCCTCACGGTATACTGAAAGGTTCACCCCAAACAGCGAGAATCTATGAGCACAAAAGCAGAAATTCCTGTAGCAGCGGATTTTACGGCAGAGGTCCAGGAGTGGATCGAGGCCTTTGATGATGTGATTGTTGGCGAGGGCCCGGAGCAGGGCGCAACTCTGCTGGACGCCTTGCGCAGGCGCGCACGTGAGGCCGGAGTGGTGCAGCAGGGCGAGCTCACCACGCCCTATATGAACACCATCCCCAAGCACGAGGAAGAGCCCTATCCCGGCGACATGAAGATGGAGCGGCGCATCGAGTCGCTCATTCGCTGGAACGCGATGGCCATGGTGCATGGCCAGAACAAGAAAGATTCGGGCATCGGCGGCCACATCTCGACTTACTCGTCGCTGGCCACGCTCCTCGAAGTCGGATTCAACCACTTCTTCCACGCGAAATACGGCGACCAGCCGGGCGACTTCATTTACTTCCAGGGGCACGCCTCGCCGGGCGTCTATTCGCGCGCCTTCCTCGAAGGCCGCTTCGACGAACAGCGCCTGCTGAACTTCCGCCATGAGCTGCGCGATACGCCAGGGCTGTCGTCCTATCCTCACCCCTGGCTCATGCCCGACTTCTGGCGTTTCCCCACAGTCTCCATGGGAATCGGCCCGCTCAACGCCATCTATCAGGCGCGCTTCATGCGCTATCTCGAGCACCGCGGCCTTATCGAAACAACTCCCCGCAAAATCTGGGCGTTCATTGGTGACGGCGAGACGGATGAGGTCGACACTCTCGGCGCTCTCTCCATGGCTCCGCGTGAAAAGCTCGACAACCTCATCTTTGTCGTCAACTGCAACCTGCAGCGCCTCGACGGCCCCGTGCGCGGCAACAAGCGCATCATCGACGAGCTGGAAGGTATCTTCCGTGGCGCTGGCTGGAATGTCATCAAGGTCATCTGGGGCAGCGACTGGGATGCTCTCTTCGAGCGCGACCACACCGGCCTGCTGCTCAAGCGCATGGAAGAGTGCGTCGACGGCGACTTCCAGGCCTACAAGGCCAAGGACGGCGCATACCTCCGCCGCGAGTTCTTCGGCAAGTATCCTGAGTTGCTCGAGCTGGTCAAGGACTACTCCGACGAGCAGCTCATCAAGCTGCACCGCGGCGGTCACGACCGCGCCAAGGTGTTCAACGCGTACAAGCGCGCCATCAACCACACGGGTGGACCAACCGTCATCCTCGCCAAGACGGTCAAGGGCTATGGTCTCGGCAGTGCGCAGGCCCGCAACGCCACCCATCAGGAAAAGAAGCTTACCGACGACTCCATCACCGCCTTCATCCACACCTTTGACATCCCGGTGCCCGACGAGCTGGCCAAGCAGGGCAAGCTCTGGAAACCGGCCGACGACGCGCCGGAAATCCAATATCTGCACGAGCGCCGTACGGCCCTGGGCGGCTACATGCCCTCGCGCGACGTCCCGCCCATCGACTTCAAGACGCCTGATCTCGACTACTTTGCCGAGTGGACTGGCGGCTCGCGCGGTCGCGCCGTTTCCACCACCATGGGCTTCGTCAGCATGATGCGGCACATGCTCAAAGA
>JAJYBT010000773.1 GCA_021778875.1 Acidobacteriota bacterium
AGCGCGGACCGTGCTCGCTTCTGCCGGCCAGCGCCGCGATCACCGGCGCCGCAAAGAGTAGAAACGTAACCGCCGACGAGACAGGGTTGCCGGGCAGTCCGAAGAAACACTTCGCCCCCCGAGCGCCTGGGAATTCGCCAAACACGGTGGGCTTGCCTGGTTGAATGCGCACGCCGGTAAAGTGGAAGTGCGCGCCCGCGCGCAGCAGCGCCGGCTCCACCAAGTCGAACTTGCCCGCCGACACACCGCCGGTGATCAGAATCAAATCAGATTTCCGAGCTTCTGCAATGGCTGCGTCCAGGGCCGCATCCGTATCCGCGACGACCGGCAACGCCACGGCTTGAGCGCCGGCCGCAGTAGCCAATGCCGCCAACATGGGGCCGTTGGAGTTGCGAATCCGTCCAGGGCCGGGCTCTTCCTCCACGGGAACTAGCTCATCGCCAGTGGCAAGAATCGCCACCTTCGGGCGCGCATACACATCGAGCTGGGCGTAGCCGCAGGAGGCGGCCAGCGCAATCTGTCCGGCGCCCAGCAGCGATCCCGGCGCGCATTGCTCGTCCCCGGCATGTGCCTGCGCGCCCTGCGCAACCACATTTTCTCCCCTCGCAAGCTGCCGCGGCGGCAATAATCGCACCGACTCCGCACCCGGAACGCCCGCTTTCTCGACATGCTCAATCATCATCACGGCATCGGCGCCCGCAGGCACCGGCGCGCCGGTCATGATCTCCCAGGCGGCACCCGCAGGCAACGGCCCTGCGGGCGCGTCCCCAGCCTTAGACGCCCCCGCGATGGGGAGCGGCATGTGACTCGATGCCTCATGGGCGCGACAAGCAAAACCATCGCGGGTGGAGCGGTGGAAGGGAGGCTGATCGCGGTCGGCGCGCAGCGGTTCCGCCAAAACGCGTGCCAACGACTGGGCCAGCTCCACGCGCTCTCTCCCTGGAGACATGCGAAGCAGCTCGGCGGCATACGCGGAGATCAGTCGCGCCGCCTCGTCGTAGCTGAGCAATGCGTAGCTCATGGTTTGGATTGTAATGGGGACATGGAAGAGATGGGGGCTTTGGCTTCGGTAAGCTCCAATAGCTTCTCCAAAGAAAAAGGCGTCCGCAACGCGGACGCCTTTTCTATGCGATGCTTCGAACTACTTTTTCCCGCCCTTGGAAGCTTTGTAGGACGAGCTGACCTTCTCACCTGCCTGCTGCAGAATGCCCGCCACTTCCCCGGCGAAGGGGCCGGTGGGAGCAAGCTCCAGGTACTTCTGGTAAGCGTCGGTGCACTCCTGGGGCAGCACGATGCGCTGGGTCTTGGGATCGATCGTCGCCTTCTGGACCAGCGCCTGTCCCTTGATGTAATAGAGGATCGGATCGTTAGGATTCGCCTGGATCGCTTCATTCGCAGCAGCGGCCTGAGCATCGGAATTGCCTTGCTGGAAGAAGATGATTGCCTCGTTCTTCAGGTAAAGCGCGGCACGCTGCGGATCGGCCTTGGCGGCCGCGTCATAGGCAGCATTGGCATCGCTCACCTTGCCAGTACGCGCATATACTTCGCCCAGTCCCGACTGCGCTACGCCCAGAATTTCCGGGCGCGGCTTCTTCGAAGCATTTTCAAGATCCAGCGACTTCTTGTAATTGGTGATGGCGTCGTCGTATTTCTTCAAGCCGGCTTCCGCATACGCCAGATTCGCCCACAGGATCGGCTCATCGGGCTTGGCTGCCGTGTCCTTCGACATCAGGGTTTCAATATCGGTGTACTTCTGCGTCTTGATGTCGGCGGCCTTCTGATCGATCTGCGGCTTGGTGGCCGAGCTGCCGAGCTGCTGCATGGCAGTCTGCGTCGCCGAGTCGACGTCGTGCTTGTCCTGGGTGACGGCCTTGAGATCGGCATTGAGGTGCTTGATGACTTCGTTGGCCTGGAGCGCGGCAGCGTTTGCCTTCTTCAATTCCTCGAGCTGCTTGCGCTGGTCGGGGGTCATCTTGTCCAGATAAGCCTGGCGCGACATGTCAATGTTCTGTTCGAGGTCCTGCCCCGCCACAATCTTGACGTTCTCGATCTCATCCACCATCTGCCCGGGAGGTGTATCCGGTTCGCGATACACAAAGTTATAGGTGCCGGGAGCGGCTTCACCGCTGAAGTTTCCGTCGGGTCCCACAGGGAACGAGTATTTGAAGGTGGTAGACCCGGCAGCTGCCAGGTTCACGGTTCCGATGCTCTTTGGCTGACCTGTGGGATTGATGACCTGACCGTGAACTTTACCCATGGGTTCAGCGGCAGCGCCAGCGGCAGGCGCCTGCTGCGCAAACGCGGGCGAGAGAGCGGCAGCCAGCAAAACCGCCAGGGCGGGTAAGCTCAGCCAGAGTGAAAGAGTGCGTCTCATCGTTTTCTCCTTGGAGCGGCGCGAACTATCTGTCCCGCGGGCTCGTAATTTCATTTGTCCGGCAAATGGCGGTCTTCGTTTTCTGCGCTGCCGCGGACCCGCTCACCGGAAGGGCGCGAGGCCTGGCTATCCTGAGAAGCCGCACTCCTCGCTTTGGAACCTTGGATGCTGCCTGTGACCTGACTCGGCGGTGCGGCCCGCAAAAGCTTAACAACACCCAAGTTAAATCCTCGCCAGTACCCTAGACAAGGGGCTTGGCTCACGGCCTTCTTCTGGCCGCGCTTTCTACGAGTGTATGGAAACCATTGTCCAAAGAAAG
>JAJYBT010000774.1 GCA_021778875.1 Acidobacteriota bacterium
AGGCGCTGCTCGATTTTCTGGATGAACGAGGTCACGTCAGGAAGCGGAATGGCTACCCAAATCTCAAGCGCTGAAGGCTTTGTCGAGACAAAAATTCCTGCCACCATGCGGGCCGTGGTCTATCGCGGCGTCAATGACATGCGCGTGGAGACCGTGCCTGTGCCCCGCATCGGGCCCGGCGAATTGCTGGTCAAGGTGGCCACCTGCGGCATCTGTGGGACCGATCTGAAAAAGATTCACACCGGCTCCCATTCCGCGCCGCGCATCTTCGGCCATGAGATGGCAGGCACCATCGTCGCTGTGGGCCAGGGCATGACCCGTTACGCCGTGGGCGAGCGCGTCATGGTCTTTCACCACGTCCCCTGCCGGCAGTGCTACTTCTGCCGCAAAGGGACGCCGGCGCAATGCCCGCTCTACAAGAAAGTGGGCGTCACCGCGGGCTTTGAGCCCTCCGGCGGAGGCTTTGCTGAGTACATCCGCGTCATGGACTTTGTCGCAGCCGGCAGCGGCGTGGTCAGGATTCCCGACGGCGTTCCCTTCGAGCAGGCGGCCTTTGCAGAGCCTGTGAACACGGTGATGAAAGGCGTGAAGTTGATGAACCTCAGGCCGGATGACACGGTGCTTGTGATTGGCCAGGGACCCATCGGATTGATTTGGGCCGCCCTGTCCAGTCGCTCTGGAGCGCGCGTGCTGACCTCGGACCTCTACCCCGAACGCCACGCCGTCGCGGCGAAATTCGGGCTGCGGAATCCGATTCACGCCGGGTCTGAAAATGTTGTCGAGCGTGTTCTGGCTGAGACGGATGGCCGCGGTGCCGACGCCGTGGTTCTGGCCGTGGCTGGCACGGCGCTGATCCGCACGGCGATGGATGCTACGCGATGCGGCGGTAAAGTCATGCTCTTTGCTCAGACGCAGCACGGTGAGGTCATGATCGATCCCGCCGCTGTTTGCGTGGACGAGAAGACGCTCCTGGGCTCCTACTCCTCTTCGTTCGATATCCTCGACGAGGTCACGGGCCTGGTCTTTGACGGCTATCGCAACGGATTTGACCTGACACAGTTGATTTCGCATCGCTTCCAGATCGAGGACGCGGTGGCAGCGATTGATGTGGCTTCGCACCCAAAAGCAGATTCAATGAAGATCATGATTGAGCCTGTTTCGGGCGCGAGGTCGGAAGAGTAGGAGGCACCTGATGGCGACAACCATGAGGGCCGCAGTGCTCCACGGACGCGAAGATATTCGCATTGAGAGTGTCCCGGTCCCCGAGGCCGCGCCGGGCGAACTGATTGTGCGCGTCGGCGCGGCCCTCACCTGCGGCACTGACCTGAAGGTGTTTCGCCGCGGATACCACGCGCGCATGATCGTGCCTCCGGCGCTGTTTGGCCATGAGCAGGCTGGGACAGTTGTCCAGGCGGGCGAAGGCGTCACCGACTTTGCCCCCGGCGACCGCGTCGTCGCCCTCAACTCCGCGCCTTGCGGGCAGTGTTATTTTTGCGAGCGTGGCCAGGAGAATCTTTGCGACGATCTGCTCTTCAACAACGGCGCCTACGCTGAATTCATCCGTATCCCGGCCCGCATCGTGGCCAAGAACACCCTGCACATTCCCGACCATGTCCCGCTCGAGCATGCTGCCCTTACGGAGCCGCTGGCTTGCGCCGTGCATGGCTTTGAAGACTCGCACCCGCGCCCCGGCGATATGGTTGCCATCATTGGCGGCGGGCCGCTGGGACTGATGATGCTGCATGTGGCGGCGCTTGCCGGATGCGAAGTGATTGCCGTCGTCCGGCATGATGGCCAGGTGGAGGCGGCCCGCCAGTTGGGTGCGGCGCACGTCGTCCAGGCCAGCACCATCCGCAAGGCCGTCCGTGAAACGCGCGCGCTCACCCCCCGGGATCGCGGCGTGGATATTGCGATTGAGGCCGTCGGTCTGCCCGAGGCTTGGGAAGAAGCCGTGGAGATGGTGCGCAAGGGCGGCACCGTCAACTTCTTCGGTGGCTGCGCCGTCGGCACCCACGTGAACCTCGACACCAACCGCATCCATTACAGTGACATCACGCTGCGCGCCACGTTTCACCACACCCCGGCCATCTGCCGCAAGTCCCTGGACCTGATTGCGGGCGGCCGCTTCCAGGCAAGCGCATTCATCACCGGCCATGCCCACCTCTACGAACTCAACCGCGTCTTTGAGAAGCTGATGAAGCGGAGCAGCGAAATCAAGACAGCAATTGTGCCCTGAGGCGACGCTATGACCATGGCAACGCTGCATCCGGACAACGAGGCATTGTCCGCGGACGAGCTGATCGCCCGCGGCTGGGCTGCGCTGCCGCCGTCCTATCGCATGCCCCCCTCCGCGCCTTCACTGGACGAGGCACGCGCCTGGTGCAAACAGTTGGCCGAGTCGCACTATGAGAACTTTCATGTAGCCTCGTGGTTTCTGCCCGAAGCGCTGCGTCCCCATTTCCATTCCATCTACGCCTACTGCCGTGTCTCCGATGACCTGGGCGATGAAGTAGGCAACACGCAGGTGGCGCTCGCGCTGCTCGCTATGTGGGGCCGCGAACTCGATGCCTGCTATGAGGGCCGCGCGCGCCACCCCGTATTCGTTGCGCTCGCCGAGACGATTCGTGCCTGCTCCATTCCCAAAGAGCCTTTTGCCGATCTGCTCACGGCCTTTCGCCAGGATCAGAGAGTC
>JAJYBT010000775.1 GCA_021778875.1 Acidobacteriota bacterium
AGACTAATCTATGACTAGATGGCCCTGGACCACAACGGGACGGATTACATCCAGACGGTGAACAAGCTGCACTATCACTCGTTTTACCTGCGCGACGGGGCAGACATTGTGCACAGCTACGACGTGACCGGCTATCCGCAGATTGCGAAGCAGGACCTGGAGTTTTTTGCGAAGTCGCAGAAGCCGGATGGCAACTTTCTCTCGCAGCCGCAGCAGTATGACGGCTGGGGCGAGGCGGTGTGGGGCTACGCGCAGCACTATCGCATGACGCACGACACAGCGTTTGCCGAGTGGGCGCTGCCGCAGATTGCCCGCGCCGTGGAGTGGCTGAAGCAGGCGCGCGCCGCCGACCCGCTGCACATCATGCCGGCCAGCGACGTGCGCGACAACGAATACGTGCCCGGCCACCTGACAGGCTACAACTTCCTGGCGCTCAGCGGCCTGAAGCTGGCGATTGAGATGGCGCAAGAGACCGGCCACGCGGACATGGCAAAAAACTGGCAGGCGGAATACGACGACTACCGCGTGGCGTTCTTCAAGGTGCTGGACGAGCAGACGCGCGCGCACAATGGTTACATTCCCCCGGCGCTCGACGGGCAGGAGGGCGGCTACGACTGGGGCAACCTGCTGGCCGTGGTTCCCGAACCGACGCTGGCCGCCAACGACCGGCGCGTAACGGCGACGCTGAAGGCCACGCAGGCCAAATATGCCGAGGGCATCATGACCTATGCCAACGGCATGTTTCTGCACCACTACCTGACCATCAAGAACACGATGACCGAGACCATCCGCGGCGACCAGGAGCAGGCGGTGAAGGAGCTGTACGCGCTGCTCGTGCACACCAGCTCAACGCACGCGGGTTTTGAGTTTGCCATTCTGCCCTGGGGCGACCGCAACTTTGAGGACAATCTGGCGCCGCACGGATGGTTTGCGGCGGAGTACCGCACGCTGCTGCTCATGATGCTGCTACGCGAGGATGGCGACCAGCTTCACCTGCTCAGCGTGCTTTCGCCGCAGTGGATTGGCGCGGGCAAAACCATCGCAGTGAGGCAGGCTCCCACGTACTTCGGCGCAGTTGCCTTCACGCTGGAGCAGCCCTCGGCGGAGGAAGCCGTATTGCACCTGAACACGAGCTTCACCACGGCTCCACGGCAGGTGGTCGTCCACGTGCCGTGGTTCATGACGTTGAAGAGCGCGACGGCGGATGGCAAATCCCTGCGTGCGCTGGACGGCATGCTGATTGTTCCGGCGGATACGCGGGAAGTGCGCATGCGCTGGGCCGTGAAGCCCAATGCTCCGCACATGAGCTACGAGAGCGCCGTGGAGGCATACAAGGCCGAGTACGCGCGCCGTTACCAGGCCTTGATGCATGGGGAGGCGGAGAACAAGTAAGCCGGAGCGGCATCTGCCGGCAGGCGGATGCCGGATATCCCCAGGGCCGCGCGCTTATTTCTCCAGGCTTTGTATCAGCGTTCCTTCAGGCACCTTGATGTGGAACTGGTCGTCGGTCAGGGGCATGTTCTCCACGACCTTTTCGACCGTGAGCACGGCCTGGTACTCGTCCATCGGGCGCTTGATGGTCACGGTAGCCGGATATTGACCGCCGCCAAAGTCGGTATAGCGGCGATAGAGCACCTCCGTCTCAAGATTGCCATCCCTGTCGTACAGATCCTGCTGATACGGCAAGAGGTCGTCGCGATGGAAGGTGATCACGCGCACGGGCGCAAGTTCCTGGCTGCCCTTTTTGCGGCGCATGATGCTCAGGATGTATTCGGGAATCAGCAGCAGGTGCTTCTTTGACGCGTCTTCCACGGTGTCTGTGTCGGCGGTGACCATGTACTCGTCATCCGGCTCCAGCCCGCGCACCACCATGGCGTCAAAGAAGAACCCCGGCCGCATGTTCTCCAGCCTGCTTGCCGATTTCTTCGTCAGCGTGGTCAAGCCTTCAACGGCCTTTTTCTTCGAGGGGATGTAAAGCGTGAAATTCTTGCCGTCGCTGGCCATGTCAAACATGGTCATGCCGAGCACGGGCACCTGGCCGAGCACGCGC
Organism: Acidobacteriota bacterium; assembly: GCA_021778875.1. The sequence goes on from JAJYBT010000775.1 coordinate 2,051, forward strand.
AGCTGCTCCGGCTTGCGCATGAGGATGTGTCCGCGGAAGGTGGTGTAGTCCTTGGAAACGCCCTCCTTGGTCTTGAGCACGCTGGCCTGAATTTCGACCGTTGCGTTCAGGGTTTCAAGGGCGCCCCAGCGCTGGTTGAGCCGGGAGACCAGTTCATCGGGCGTGGCCGTCTGCACAATCGATGGCGCCTTGGGCACGGGCAGTTTGCGCGTGGTGAACAGGCAGCCGGAAAGCAGCAGCACAGGAAGACTGAGGGCCGCGACGGCCGCGCTCCGATGGAATCTCTTCACCGACCACCTGCCTTCTTCAAGGCATTCCGGTAGCCGGCCACGCCGCGTGCATGCTCCTCGAGGGTGCTGGAAAACAGCGACTGGCCCTGGGGATTGGCCCCGGCTGCGACAAAATACAGGTAGTCCGTGCGGGCGGGGTTCATGGCCGCGCGCAGCGACCGCATGCCGGGGTTTGCGATGGGCCCAGGCGGCAGTCCGGCGTGCAGATAGGTGTTATAGGGCGTGTTGCGCTTGAGGTCGGCCTGGTAGATCGCGCCGCGCCACTGCCCGGCGAGTTCAAGCCCGTAGATGACGGCCGGATCGGTCATCAGCGGCATCTTGCGGGCGAGCCTGTTCTGAAACACACTG
>JAJYBT010000776.1 GCA_021778875.1 Acidobacteriota bacterium
GAAAGCTGAAAAGATCATGAAGAGGATTGCGCCGACCAGGACATAGTGGAAGTGCGCCACGACAAAGTAGGAGTTGCCCAACTGCCAGTCGAAGGGCGAGGCGGCGAGCATCACTCCGGTGAGCCCCGCAATCAGGAACTGGAAGAGAAAGCCGATGGCAAAAATCATCGGGGTGGTGAAGTGGATCTTGCCGCCCCAGAGTGTCGCCAGCCAGTTGAAGATTTTGATGCCGGTGGGCACGGCGATCACCATGGTTGCCAGGGTGAAGAACGCATTGGCGCCCGGACCCAGGCCAACAGTGAACATGTGGTGCGCCCAGACACCCATGCTGATAAAGCCGATGGCGACGGTGGCGGCCACCATCGCCGGATAGCCGAAGATTGCCTTGCGCGAGAAGACAGGAATGATTTCGTTGGCAAAGGCAAAGGCCGGCAGCACGAGGATGTAGACCTCAGGATGGCCGAAGATCCAGAAGAAGTGCATCCACAGAACAGCGGAACCGCCCGCCTGCGTGTCAAAGAAGTGGCCGCCCAGATAGCGATCGATCAAGAGCATGATCTGTGCCGCGGTCAGCGGGCTGATTGCGATAAAGGCGATGCAGCTGGTGACGAAGTAGAGCCACACAAGCAGCGGCATGCGGCTGAGCTTCATGCCGGGACACCGCATGCTCAGCGTGGTTGCAACAATGTTGAGCGCGGTGCCGATGCTGCCGATACCGCTGAGCAGCACGCTCAGCGTCCAGTAGTCTGTGCTGTGGCCGGGCGAGAAGACCCGCGCCGTGAGCGGAGCGTAGGCAAACCAGCCCACATCCGGAGCCGTTCCAGCGCCGTAAAGCCCGCTGCCGGCGAAATAGCTGAAGTAGAGAAGCACGCCGCCAAATGCGGAGACCCAGAAGCTGAATGCGTTCAGGCGCGGGAAGGCCATGTCGCGCGCGCCGATCATCAGCGGGATCAGGTAATTGCCAAAGCCGAAGAGAATCGGCATGCCGACGAAGAACACCATCGTCGTGCCATGCATGGTGAAGAGCCGGTTGAAGGTCTGCGGCGACACGAATGTGTTGTTGGGGACAGAGAGCTGGACGCGCATCAGCAGCGCTTCAATGCCGGCGATGACAAGAAAGATCAGCGCATATCCGATGTACATCAAACCGATCTTTTTGTGATCGACGGTTGTGATCCAGTCATACAGCACATCGAGCGCATGGCTTCGTTGCCGCAAATCTGGATTGGCTGCAATGGAGGTCGCCGGAGTTTGAGTGGCCATAGGTTCCTCTTCTTCTGGCTGTTAACGAAGCGTCAAGAGATATTGCGTCACGGCGTTGAGATCGTGATCGCTGAGGTGCATGGCGGGCATCAGGGCGCCCGGCTTGAAGTGTGCAGGATCGTCGACAAACGCGCGGAGGTTTTCCGGCGTATTCGGAACCGATCCGGATGCGATTGTGGCGCGGCTGGCAACGTGCGACAGGTCGGGTCCGAACGTTCCCTTCGCCGTGGTTCCTGAGATCGTGTGACAACTGACGCAGGCGTTGTGTTGGAAGACAGCGCTTCCCTCTGAAGCGGCGGCGCTCTGTATTGCCGGATGCTGCTGCGCGGCAACCCAGGCTGCAAAGGTGGCAGGCGCGTCGGCGTAGACGCGAATCAGCATCTTGGCGTGCTGTGTTCCGCAGTACTGCGCGCACTGGCCCAGGTAGAGCCCCGGCTTTTCGGGGTCAATCCACATGGTGTTGACCTTGTTTGGAATCAGGTCCATCTTGCCCGCCAATTCAGGCACCCAGAAGCTGTGGTCAGTGTCCGCGGACGACATGGTGAGATAGGTCGGGGTGGGATGGCTGGGGTCGCTTACGGGCACGTGCAGCTCATTGGCCGTCACAATGCCCAGCTTGGGATAGCGATACTCCCACCAGTACTGGTGTCCAATGACCACCACATCCAATGCAGCTGCGGGCTTGCGCGCCTGCTCTGTAATGAAGATCACGCGCGCAGTGGCGAGAAATAAAACCACGATGATGAGAACGGGAATGACTGTCCAGGAAAGCTCAACCTGGTTGCTGCCGTAGATCTGCGCGGGTTCCCGTTCCGAGTCGGTGGAGCGATGGCGATAGCGGATCAGCGTGTAAAGCAGAAGGCCGGAGACGATGAGAAAGATTGCCGCGCAGATTGCCAGCACCAGCATCGAGAGCCCGAAAATCGAGCGTGCCGGTGTTCCCTCAGGCGCAAAAATGTTGGTGGATGAATGACCGAATTGCAGTGCGAGCAGCCCTGCAGCCCGGTAGGCGCCGTGGTGAATCCACGGCATCGGATCGCCTGCAGAAGCGCCGACGGCATTCGATATGAGCCTCTCCGCCGTTGCCTGGTTCATGCACAAAGACATCGTTATCCTCACCGCATCGCAGTTGCCGCCACGTCTGCCGGAGTTTGCTCAAGCGGGCCAATCCGGTGCGTGACGCTTCCCTGACGCGTCAGAAACTTTCGTGTATTTCGTTGCCGACCCCTGGACTCGAAGGACCTGTTCCGTTTTCAATGCGGCTTCGAGTCGCCTGAAAAGCCTGATAAAAGAACTGCGGCATGTGACCAAAAATGAATTTTAAGCATTGCAAAGCCGGCGGCCTCATCTGTGTGAAGTTCCACCGGTCGTGCCAAACTCCAAAAACCGTCCCACGCTGAAGCGAGCGAGCTGTTCTGGCAGA
>JAJYBT010000777.1 GCA_021778875.1 Acidobacteriota bacterium
CGGAAGAGACGAGCCTGATAGGTGGAATTGGAATGGAGCGATCTTGCTTTTGAAGATCGCCGCGCAATCTTCGACTATATTGAGGCTGACAGCCCAGCCGCCGCAATCGACGTAGACCTCCGCATCTGCGGACAAGCCCAGATGCTCGCTGACTTTCCGGAGCTTGGCCGTCCCGGTCGCGTCGAGGGCACGCGCGAACTCGTCATCGGCCACACGTCCTGCATCGCGGCCTATCGCATTGAAAGTGACAGGATAAAGATTCTGCGTATCCTGCATGGCGCCCAACGCTGGCCTGACCTCCTGCCGTACTGAGACATTGCCATAACTGCCAGCCTGCTGTGCTGCGATGGCGACCACCTCTCGCCTTTCACCATGTATGCGCCATGTGCATCCCGGCCCATGCAAACATGGCCAGAAGAATCGCTGCGGCGCCCCAACGCGCACCGGGACCATCTTCGAGACTTGTATCGTCGGTCAGCATCCAACCCAGCAGCGCAATACAAGTGATGGCGCTTACAATGCGCACGCGGTGGGACATCCGCGCATCGTTGAGGTATCCATAAGCCACGATGGCGCAGTAGACGCGCAGTCTTTGCCCCCAGGTCTGCTTCCGGCGCAGGTGCTTCAACGGAAGGACAGGAATGCCTTGCGCCTTGATCTCCGCGATGCATGCGCGGTAGTCATCCAGGAAGCGCGGAATCTTGATGCGCCGTGGCCCCTGGCGCGGGATCAGCGTGATGCCGCCGCCGGGGTTGAGGATGAAGCCTTCGATCTCCTCCCAGCGCAGCATGCGAGCGCGCCTGCCAATCTCCCGCCGCACGCCCACATCGTCCACCACGACAGTGCCCCGCGACTTCGCCGAGAGCGACAACGAGCCGAAGACGCAAAACGCCATCAGGAGACCTAGCCCGGCGCTTGTCCACAGCACTGCCGACAGAAAGAGCTGGTCTGAAGCCTGGCGCAGCTCGCCGAAGCCGCCGTGCAGCGCCGCCCAGCACAGGAACGCCACCACTCCCGCGCCACCCGCGCACCACGCTGCCGGCTTGCCAAAGCCGTGCCAGCCCGCGTACGTGTCCCGCTCTGCTACGTAGGTTGCCATGCGCCTTCATCTTACAAAACACATTTATGTGCGGAACAGTGAATTCTGATGAATCACGGCGTATTCCCGGCCGCGGGCACAATGCGCGTGGTCACCTCAAGCTTGTGGTAGTTGCGATAAGTTGCGTCGAAGGTCCACCGCGTCCACTTCATTGCCGTCCGCGAAACGATCCTCTTGGGCAGCCAGAAGGTATGTTCGTCCAGCACCACAGGCGCATAGTCCACCGCGATAAACCATGTGCCCTCGTTCTTCTTGAACCTGCCGCCGCCGAAGCCCTGCGGACGGATGGCGTGGTGCGGCGCCCGCAGCTCTAGATGCGTAATCTGCATCGACGCGGGATCCACCTCCACGAAGCCGGACCCGTCTTCCTGCAGAATGCACCGCTCCGTACGCTCCGCAGCAGGAGCCGTGGTGAAACGCACCACATACGGCTTGCCCACACGCGGCCGCTCCAGTGTGTAGCGCATGCATCCCTTCTGCTCCAGCGACACCACGGACAGCCCCCCGGAAAACGCTCCTGTGAACATGTAAGGCGCGTTCAGGTCATCGCCTTCACCCGGCCGCGGCAGTTTCCCGTTGAGCTGGATGACTTCTCGGGACTCGGTCATCTGCTGCGCCTTGCCTGTTGGATCCTCGCGCTTCAACCGGAAGATTGACTCCGCGATGGTCTCGTAATTCGGCGCTGACGATCCGCGAGCGCCAATCTGCTCCACCATCGAATCCAGGTCTTCCTGGCAGAAGAAGCTGGGGATGGACTGATCGTAGGTATCAAGATTCTGCTGCAATCTCTGCAGAATGGCGTCGAGCTTCACTTCGGGGGTCTGCCGAGCATAGAGCGAGACGTTTAGCGCCAGCAGAATGACGCCGGCCAGCTTTCCTGCCTGAAACCTCAAACCTGCTCGCTTCACGCGGTCCGCCTCGACGCGGGTAGGATAGCAGCCCTGAGCGCCCACGCGCTTGCGGTACCCTAGCTTTGCGATTCAGGATTGGATACTCAACATGACCCTACCTCTCACCTATCGCGAACGCATGGCGCTCGGTCAGGCCCAGCGCAAGCACATGCGCCGTGCCGACCACGCAGGCTGGCAACCGAAAGCGCGCATCGCCGATCCGATGCAACTGCTCGCTGACTCCATGCACGGGCGTGTGCCCGCTCTTGTCCCTATCAAGTACGAGCGCATGGTCGCATCGCCGTTTGGCTTCTTCCGCGGCGCCGTGCCGGTGATGGCCTGCGACCTCTCGCTCGGGCCCAACACCGGCATCTTCACCCAGCTCTGCGGCGACGCCCACATCCGCAACCTTGGCGCCTTCGCCGCACCCGACGGCCGCCTCGTCTTCGACATCAACGACTTCGATGAGACCATCCGCGGCCCCTTCGAGTGGGACGTGAAGCGCATGGCCACCAGCCTCGTCCTGGCAGGCCGCGAAGCCGGCGCGAAGAACAGCCGCTGCAGCGATGCCGTCGCCGCCTTCATCGAGCGCTACCGCAGCATCATGCACACCTTCGCCCGCATGCCCGTGCTGGAGCTGGCGCACTACATGGTGCATCGCCTGCGAACCGTGCGCCCCGTCTCCAGCATGCTGCAC
>JAJYBT010000778.1 GCA_021778875.1 Acidobacteriota bacterium
TGCATGGTGAGCGTGGAAGCCCCCTGGGAGCGGCCGTGACTGCGCAGGTCGTGGAAGAGCGCGCCGGCAATGCGGAAGACGTTCACGCCCCAGTGCGATTCAAAGTTCTTGTCCTCAATGGAGAGCACCGCCTGGCGCAGGATGGGCGCGAAGTCGTCGTAGTTGACGACGATGCGGCGCTGCAGGGCGAAGGAGCCCACTATGCGGCCTTTGCGGTCGTATAGATCCGTGGTGGTGGAGGGCCGGTAGCGCTCAAGATCGTGAATCTGGGGCAGATCGACGGAGTAGACCAGCATGAGCCCGGCCAGCGAGCCGGTGATGACCGCCAGCAGCAAAAGGGCGGCAAAGGCGATTTTGCCGGCGACCTTGCGGCGGCGATAGACGGGAATCGTCTCCGGGTCGAGCCGGTGCGTTCGGCCCAGGCCGCGCTGCGGAGAAGGCTGATGGGGGGTGGCAGCCAAGAGCTTCAGGCCTCGTGGGCACCTGGCAAACCTGCTGCGCATCAGTGCCGGAAAGCGGCCCCGGACATGGAATCAAAGGACCGCTACAGCCTCAGGCTAGCACGGTTCCGCACGGAACGCAGGTCACGAACGGAACGCGCGTACCATGCGATGCAATTGCAGGACGATGGGTGGAGCGATCAGCTGTTCTTGGCCTTCAGCAATTGCAGAGCCTTGTCGAGCACCTCATCCGTTTTGGGAACCGACCGGACGATATCGAAGTCATCTTCCGTTGAGGCGCCCACCAGAACATTCGGCGTGACGGCCTCATCCTGAATCTTCTTGCCGTCTGGCCCTTCGTACTTTGCCACGGTCAGCAGCAGCGCAGCGCCATCCGGCATTTCGATGGTCTTCTGCACTGAGCCTTCGCCGAACGTGCGCTCGCCCACAACGTCTCCGCGCTTGGCGCCCTCAATGGCCGCCGCGGTCAGTTCGGCCGCGCCAAAGGTGCCGCGGTTGACGATGACGGACATGGGCGCACTGGTCATAAAGGTGGCCGGATCTGCGGTGAAGGTCTGGCGCGGATACTTCTGGCCTTCCAGCGTGGCCATTGTGCCCTGGTTCAGGAAAAAGTTGGCCAGCCGCAGCCCCTGGGCCGCATCGCCCTGGGAGCAATCCCGCAGGTCAAGCAGGATCTTCTCTGACTTGCCGGCGGTCTTGAGCTTGGCGGCAATGGCGTCTACGCGGGCCGCCGTGAGCACGCCTGGCTTGAGGTAAAGAATGGTGGAGTTCTCGTACTGCTGCTCATTCATCGCCGGGGGCGTAAGGATGGCGCGCTGGAGTACGAGCTTGTCCGGCTCCGGCTTGCGCTGGCGCACCAGCGATAACTCAACGTTGGTGCTCTGTTTGCCTTCCAGCATGAGCCGGATGACGGCCAGCGACATTTCGCGCGTGGAGTGCCCGGCAATGGATTCAATCACGTCGCCATCTGCGATGTGATTGCTGTCCGCAGGAGATCCCGGCTGCACGCTGACCACCGTGGCATAGCCGAAGCGCTTGGAAACAGTGATGCCGATCTGGCCCACACCGGTTGTGGGGCGCGCCTTATAAACGCTGTATTCGCTTGGGGTTAGATAGCTCGAATCCGAGTCCAGCGACTCCAGAAGGCCGTGCAGAGCGCCGTTGGTCACATCGCTGATGTTGGGCTCCGTGACATAGTCGCTCTTGATTCGCTTGAGCACCTCGGCGTAGACCCGCATCTGTCTGTACGCGCCATCCTGATCGCCGCCGGCGTGAACGCCGAAGAGGCCGAACTGGCCAAGGGCGAAGCCCAGCCCGAGGGTTGCAAAGATGGCAACGGCAAGAACGAATACAAAACGCTGGAAGAATCGGGACACACACACCACCGGGACGGCCCCATGGGGAAACAGGCCGCACACTCTTATAGACGCAATGATATCGCAAGGGGTGGCTGGATGACTTGCAGGGAAATCGTGCCCGCCGGGGAGACTGGTGGCGGAGGGCGGGATCGAACCGCCGACCTACGGGTTATGAATCCGTCGCTCTAACCATCTGAGCTACTCCGCCGGGAGTGGCATGCTGTGACCAGCGCGCCTATCTAGATGATACGGATGGTTGAAGTTGAGGTCAAACGGGGGCGGCAGTGCCGCGTGACAGGATGAAGGCGGAACGCCTGTTCCTGTAGACTCGCCTGCATGAGCAAGTTACGAATTGCCGGGGTGATTCCGGCCCGGCTCCACTCCACCCGGTTGAGCCGCAAGGTGTTACGACCGATTGCAGGGCGGCCCATGGTGGAGTGGGTATGGCGGGCGGCGAAGGCATGCCCCCAGATGGATTCGGTTGTGGTGGCGACGGACTCAGAGGAAGTGGCAGCCACATGCCGGGAGCGCGCCATACCCGTGGTGATGACGTCACCGGAGTGCCAGAGCGGCTCTGACCGCGTGTACGAGGTGGCAAAGCAAACGGATGCAGATGTTTACGTCAATATCCAGGGAGACGAGCCAACCTTGACGCCGGATTTTTTTGAGCCGTTGCTGGCTCTGTTTGACCGGCCTGAGGTGGAGGTGACCACGCTGGCGGTACCTTGCCCGCAGGAGGAATTCTCCAATCCCAATGCCGTCAAGGTGGTTACGGCATTGGATGGACGTGCGCTGTATTTCTCGCGGGCGACGATTCCGTTTGATCGCGACGGTGGCGGGTTTGCCGGATACAAGAAGCATCTG
>JAJYBT010000779.1 GCA_021778875.1 Acidobacteriota bacterium
AAGAGGGCATCCTCAACCGCCCCGCTGCGCATGAGCCGCCCGATGCCGGCGCATTCATCGTCCGCGAAGAAGCCATGCGCAAGTGGCTCAGCGATCTTCCCTGCGGCGAGGCATGGGATGTGGCCGCGCAACTGGCCGACCAGGGCGTGACCGCTGCGGACCTCGATGCACTGCGCACGATCCTCGAGCCCAAAGAGGCCTGCATCGCTCTCCAGTTTTTTGCGCGCTATCTCCGCTCCAGGCGCTCGGTCGAAACGCTTATCAACTCCACTGCCCGCATCTTCGACCTCATCAGCGCCGTCAAAGCCTACAGCTACATGGACCGCGCGCCCATTCTTGAAGTGGACGTGCCTGCTGGCCTCGACGCCACCGTCCAGATGCTCCAGTCGCGCATGAGCGATGTGCAGGTGGAGCGCGACTATCAGCCCGGCCTGCCGCGCATCAGCGCCTACGGCAGCGAGTTGAATCAGGTCTGGACCGCGCTGATTGAAAATGCGCTTGACGCGCTGGGCAGCCGCGGCAAGCTCCGGCTCACCTGCCGCATGGAAGGCGAATTGCTCCTGGTGGAAATATGGGACACTGGCCCAGGCATCCCCTCCGAACTCCAGGACCGCATCTTTGAGCCCTTCTTCACCACCAAGGCGCCCGGCCAGGGCCTCGGCCTCGGCCTCGACAACGCCATGCGCATCGTCCGCAAGCACCGCGGCCATCTCAGCGTGCGCTCTGAGCCCGGTTCCACCTGCTTCCGCGTCCGCCTGCCGCTGGACCAGTTGCAGGCCTACTGAGCAGCGCTGAGTAATACTGCCTCTGAAGGGAGAAGCTGAATGCCGGAACAGTCCCACGAAAGCGCAAATATCGAAACCACACTCGCGCCCATGCTCTCCGTGCGCAACGGCGCCGGGGCAGTTGATTTCTATGTCGCCGCATTCGGTGCCCGCGTGCTCTTCCGCCTCGACGCGCCCGACGGCGCAGTCGTCGCTCGACTCGCGCTGGGAGCAAGCCAGTTCTGGGTCGCCGACGAGTCCCCTGAACACAAGAACTTCAGCCCGGAAACCATCGGCGGCAGCACCGCGCGCATGGTCCTCGTCGTGGACGATCCTGATGCCGCCTTCAACAAAGCTATCTCAGCTGGCGCTTCGGTCGTTCGACCCGTCACCAATGAACCATACGAGTGGCGCATAGGCCGCGTCCTCGACCCCTTCGGGCACCATTGGGAGATCGGTAAACCCTTATCTTGATGTCCTGAAACTGCGCTGGTTGCTCCGCTTCAGAAAGAAACATCCGCCGGCTCGGTCACGCGCAGGACCGACTGGTCGCCGGTCTTCTGCTTCCACGCCGCCCGAATCGCATCAATCTTCGCCCGATTCTCCGTTGTATTCGGATAATAAAGAATCAGCATCTTCGTCCGCAGCCGCTCGGGCGCGCTTTCCTGCTTGCCCTGCCATTGGCCGTACACGTCCACAACGCTCAGCCCGTCCGGAAAACGAGGCGTCACCTGCTTGTCAAGGAACGCCCGCCACTCCGCTTCGCTGATGCCCTGCTCGGGGCGATCCGCAGGTCCCAGTCCAAAATAGAGCTTCGTGTTGACCCAGCCTGCCGTCTGCCCCGGATGAGCCGGGTCGCCAGTAAGCACCGGCGCTGTCGCCGGCGTCGCGGCCACCGGCGCGCGTGCGCATCCGGCAAGCGCCACGGCGAACAATGGAGCTACAAGAAAAAAGGGAACGCGCATGCGCTCTCCGCGCGAAAGGATGCTGGGGAAACTATTTCTCGACTTCCACGCCACGCCAGAAGGCCACAAAGCCCTTGATCTTGCGCGCCGCCGGCTTCGGGTCGGGGTAATACCACGCCGCATCCGGATTGTCCTGCCCGTCGATCAGCAGGCTCATGTACCGCGCCTGCCCCTTCCAGGGGCAGGTCGAGGTGGTGCTGCTGGGGCGAAAATACTCCCGCTTGAGGCTGGACTCGGGGAAATACACGTTCCCCTCAACCGTCTCTGTTGTGTCGCTTTCGGCAATGACCTTGCCGTTCCAGATCGCTCGTGCCATGGTCTATTCCGGTCAAATCGGAGTTGCCCTCCCGCCGGCATCTTTCTCACCGGCGAGAAGGTAACCGATATGACACTACCAGAGATTTCCCGGCATGGCGAGTGCGATTCCGGAACTGCCCAGGGAAATCACCTACTTGGCTGCGGCGATGGAGTCGATATGAACGCTCTTCTTGGCCGCATCCACTGACGCCGTAACTGTCACGTGGTCGCCGTAGAACGTCTTCACCGCGTCTGGATTGTCGATCGTCCAGACCGCCTTCTTGGCCTCATCCACAAACACCGGGGCCATGCCGCCCTGGATGCACTTCTTCACACAGGCCGCACCCGTGCCCGCGTGCTTTGCCCCGCACATCGAGTCGGAAATCCAGCCATTGATCTTGGTTGACTCAGCGGCGCTCGCCACCATTGCGGTGGAAGAAAGCGCCAGAACAATCACAGCTGCGATACGTTTCACGTGAACCTCCAGGGAAGGATAGTAAATCCAGCTAACATCATGCTCCTCCGGCCGTCGATTGCACAAGCCGGAAGCATCCCGCCTTGCGCGGGATGAAAATATTGAAGCAAATTTCCATGGCCGGGGAACAACAGATCCGGCCTGCACTCTACGGCTTCGCTGCCAAAGACCTCCGCCGCGC
>JAJYBT010000780.1 GCA_021778875.1 Acidobacteriota bacterium
ATTGTTCCCTCGTTCGCCTTTGTCGCAGTGGCCAATGCGGTAGTTCAGGTGCAGGCTACACCGGTCTTTGCGGAGATCGATCCCGTGACGCTGAACCTCGACCCCGCCAGCGTCGAACGGGCGATTACGCCGCGCACGCGCGCCATCCTGGTGGTCCATACCTTCGGCGTGCCTGCCGAAATGGATGCGCTGCAGGCCATCGCCCGGCAACACGGGCTGGCCCTCATCGAGGATGCCTGCGAAGCAGTGGGGGCACGATTCGGCGATCCTTCCGGGGCGCGCCGCGTGGGCAGCTTGGGCGATCTTGCTGTGCTCGGCTTCTATCCCAATAAGCAACTCACCACCGGCGAAGGCGGCGCTGTGCTGTGCCGCGACGCGGATGATGCAAGGCGGCTGCGTAGCCTTAGAAATCAGGGGCGGAGCGGCGAGAACTTTCGCGCGGCCGGGGAAGAGGCTGCTCGCACTCCGGACTGGCTGGATCATATGGAATTGGGCTATAACTACCGATTGTCGGAGATGGCCTGCGCCCTGGGTCGTGTGCAGTTGGGCCGCCTTGACCAGATGCTTGCCCTGCGGGAAGCCGCGGCGCGGCGCTACGATACTTTGCTGGCCTCAGTTCCCGGCCTCGAGCGGCCTGCACTTGTGCTGCCACGGCGCGTGATCAGTTGGTTTGTCTACGCAGTCCGCCTGCCGCAGCATGCGGATCGCAGCCGGGTGCAGTCGAAGCTTGCGGATCGCGGCATTGCCACCGGACGCTATTTCCCTCCCATCCATCTGCAGCCGGCATGGCGCAGGCAGGTAAGCGCCGAAGTATCTCTGCCGGTGACCGAAGCGCTGGCTCCGCGCATGCTCGCGCTGCCGTTCTTCAATCGCATCGAGGAGTGGCAGCAGCGGGAAGTGGCCCACGCGCTCCAGCACGCGCTGCTGGGCGCGGAATAAAACCCAGCATGCGCCGCACCTGGACAACTTCCCTCAAGAGAAGATCTTTTGTCCTTTATCAGGTGGACCACGGTCTCCACCCTAAGGTGGTTCTCCCAGCGGCTATGAACCTGCCATACTCGGGGTCGATTTCCAAAGCACTCCATTCCCCTGGAGAGAGGTCCCCGTGCAACGTACTGCGCTGGTCATGTTCATGGCCCTGGCGGTGCATCTTCCGCTGATGGCCCAGGATGGTTTTCTCGCGCGCTGGCAGCAGCGCGCCACACAGACGCAATTGAAGCAGCCGGCGTGGGCGCCGCCGCTGGTAACGCCTTACGTAGGTCTGATCCAGGTCTACCGGACCGATTTCGCACGGCAGACCGCATCCAATCACGTCCAGACCTGGAGCCTTGGCGGCAGCAAGGGGCTCAACCTTATTCCCGCAGCGAACACCGAACTCGACGTTAACCTTCCGCCCTATCTCGAGCACAGCGCCGCCACAGTGGCCAACGGCGCAGGCGATATGTCGTTTCTTCTCAAGTATCGCTTTTTGGCGCGTGCCGAGAGGCACGGCAATTACGAGGCAAGCGCTTTCATGGCTGCCAGCATTCCCACAGGAAGCTATAAGAACGGCGGCACCGATGCCATGGTTTCTCCTAATCTGGGATTGGGCAAGGGATTTGGGCCGTTCGACGTGCAGACCACAATTGGAGCCGTTCTGCCGGTGCACGACACGGCGACGCTGGGACGCGCCATCGCATGGAACATCGCGGGCCAGGCGCATTTGGTCCGGTACTTCTGGCCTCAAGTCGAGTTCAACTCTACCTACTTCAGAGGCGGCCCGAATGACGGCAAGGTGCAAACCTTTGCCACCCCGGGCATGCTGGTGGCCCGCAAGTTCGGCGGCGTGGAGCAACCCAGCCGCCTGGCGCTGTGCGTGGGCGCGGGGGAGCAGATAGCCACCAGCACGTTCCACACCTACAACCATCAGATCATCGTCACCACGCGGCTGCTCTTTTAGGCTGCTCTGTACATTCCGGCACCCGGCCGCTTGTACTCGTAGCGGATACTGCTCCAGTTAACTCTTGGGGCTCATTTTGTACGGGATACCGAACCTGCCAATCTGGATGAGGCCGCCGCTTTGTGGCGGCCAGATCTGGATGCTCTCCACCGGACCCCGGCCCGGGATTCTCTTAGCCTTGGCCGTGCCCGCCAGTTTTCCAGTAGCCGCGACATTGAAGTGGACGTTGAGCACATCTTCGGCGCCCGCGCGGGTCCAGCCCATGAGGTAATCTCCCGGCTGCAAAACAAAGCTCGCGAAGTGCATGGGCGCTTGCACCAGCAGGTAGTGGGAGTACTTGCCATCCGCCGAGTAGCCTGCCGTCAGCAGCACAACCCCGGCGATAAACTGGCCACGGTCATTCACGATTCCTGATGCGGTTCGCATCTCTGTTTCAATGTGCTCGTTGAGCACCGGCGCCCGCGAGGGCAGCACAGATGCCAGTTCGGAGTCACTGGCTTGACGCCATGCCGGCCGCTGCGCGCAGGCGGCCACAGCCAGGAAGAGCGAAAGAATCCCACACAAGGCTGCGCTCTTCATTGTTCGCTCTCCGAGGTCTTCGGCTTGTCCAATGGGTCAAGCGCAACAATGCCGCGCCGGATGGCCGCAGTTGCTGCCTGCGTTCGGTCGGTGACCCCCAATTTAGCCAGCAGGTTGTTCACATGGGTCTTCACCGTGGTCTCTGAAATCTTGAGGTGCGCT
>JAJYBT010000781.1 GCA_021778875.1 Acidobacteriota bacterium
CTGCGGAGGCTTTCCGGCGCTGTATTCCCCGATGGACGAGCTATTTTTCTGTGCTGAAGGGTTCGGCCTTGAGCGAGCCGTCGCGCTGCTTGATGAGCATCTGCACCTTGCCCTCGGCGGCTTCCAACTCCTGCTTGCAAAGGGTGGAAAGGCCGACGCCTTCTTCGAAGAGCTTGAGTGAATCTTCCAGGCTGAGGTCGCCCTTCTCAAGCTGCTCGACGATGGTCTCGAGTTTTCTGAGTGACTCTTCAAACGCGGGCATGGCTCTTACTCCGGTTGCGCGGGTGCTTTGGGCAGCACGTTGGAGATGACCTCAGCGGCAACGCCGTAGCGGCCAAAGGGGGCGCTGACCTGCACGCCCTGCACGTAGGGGCGTACGGACTCCAGCATCTCCTGGGCGATTCGGATGCCTTCCTGCCGGGCGGCCTCCGGGGTGTCTGCCTGCGCCATGCGCAGCATGATCTCCTCAGGCATAGAGACGCGCAGGTCGTTCTTCATGAACTCGGCATTGCGCAGGCTGGTGAGCGGCCAGATGCCCGCAATCACGGGGATGCGGTAGTGCTCGATGCGCTTGAGGAAGTTCTCCAGCAGGCGCAGATCGAAGACCGGCTGGGTGATGGCGTACTCCGCGCCCGCTTCCACCTTGTAGGCAAAGCGGCGCAGTTCGTGCTCGATGTCGGGGACTCCGGGATTGGCCGCCACGCCGATGGTGAAGTTGGTGGAGGCGCCGATGGAGTTGTTACCGATGTCGAGTCCGTGATTCAGGCGGCGAACCAGATTCACCAGTCCGATGGAGTCCACATCAAAGACGGCGGTGGCGTCAGGGTAGTTGCCGAGCTTGGGCGGATCGCCGGTGAGGCAGAGGATGTTGTGCAGCCCGATGGACGAGGCGCCAAGCAGATCCGACTGGATGGAGAGGATGTTCCGGTCGCGGCAGGTGTAGTGCAGGATGGTTTCAACGTTGGTGTGCTGCTGAATCTGGATGCAGAGGCTTTGCGCGCTCATGCGGGCCGAGGCGCGCGGGGAGTCCGGCACGTTGATGGCATGCACGCCAAGCTGCGCCAGCAGGCGGGCGCCTTCAAGCTCCTGCGAGCAGTCAATGCCTTTGGGCGGAACGATCTCGACCAGTGTGACAAACGTGCCCTGCTCGATGAGGGAGCCGATGTGGGAGCGCTGGCCGAGCGGCGCGGGCGGCGTTTCCGTGGAGAGCTCCGTTGTTGCCTCGCCTTCGAGGACGAGCGTCTGGGCATCGATGGCGCGCATGGCGGAGCGCATGGCGCGGATGTGGTTCGGCGTGGTTCCGCAGCAGCCGCCCACGAGCTGGGCTCCGGCGGCGATGGCCTTGCGGGCGAAGCTGGCCATGTACTCCGGCGAGCAGAGATAGATGTTGCGGCCGTCAACGGCGCGGGGCATGCCGGCGTTGGGCATGGCCGCGAGCGGCAGCGTGGTGGCGCCGCGCATGGCCTCAATGGCGGTGAGAACCGTGGTGGGACCGGTGGAGCAGTTGACGCCGATGGCTCCCGCACCCCACTCCGTGAGGAGGGCTGCGGCATGCTGCGGGGATGAGCCGTCGAGGCAGTTGCTCTCGTCATCGACGGTGACCATGATGAGAACGGGCAGGCCGGGCGCGGTCTCCTGTGCGGCCAGCAGGGCCTCGCGGGCCTCGTTCAGCGCGGGCATGGTTTCAATGATCAGCATGTCCACGCCGGCGTCCACCAGGGCGCGCATCTGTTCGCTGAAGGCCGCGCGCGCTTCTTCGAGCCCGGTCTTGCCGAGGGGCTCCAGGCGCACGCCCAGCGGACCCACGGTACCCGCCACCCAGGCTTCGCCTGCCTGCTTTTCCTTCAGATGCGCGACGGCCTGGCGGGCGATTCGGACGCCGGCGGCATTGATCTCGGCCACTTTGCCGGCGAGGCCGTGGCGGGCCAGGCGGAAGCGGTTGGCTCCGAAGGTGTTGGTCTCAAGAATCTCAGCGCCCGCCTGCAGATACTCCTCGTGTACGGAGAGGATCAGGTTGGGGTCAGAGAGGTTGAGCTCGTCGTAGCAGCGATTGATGAAGACACCCCGGGCGTAGAGGACGGTACCCATGGCACCGTCGGCGAGCACGGGACGGTTGGCGAAGATGTCGGCGAACTGCGGCATTCTGTTGTCATGCTACCGCATTGCCGGGATTTCCGTATCCTGCAGAGGTCACGGCGGCGTGAGCGGAGACGGGCGCGGGCGGCCTGCCGGCGGGGCAGCAAAAACGGCACCGGCGGGGCGCTCCGGGCGGGCGGGTTGCTTTGTTATACTTCGGGAGTTAGAGGCAATGCGTGAACCGGTTCTGGACCGGGCAGTTTTTCCGTCAGAATACGCGGCAATCGCACTCATTTTGCATACGCTCAGGGCGCGGGCCCAGTTGAGCCGCGCGCACCGCGCTTTTCATGATTTGAGGTACGAGATTTTGAAGAAGAGAAGTCTTTGGTTGAGCGCCGCCGGGGCCCTGGTGGTTGCATTCGCGCTGGCGGGCTGTGGAACCACGACCTATTTTGCGGGCCGTACGTTGCCGCCCAGCCAGCTGCAAAACCGCGTTCTCATCGCCATTCAGAACCCGAGTGCCTTCAGCAAGGGCTCGCTGCAGTTTGTGGATGCCTACTATGACATCCGCTTCAGTTACGACCAGAAGATTCCGCTGTAC
>JAJYBT010000782.1 GCA_021778875.1 Acidobacteriota bacterium
GCGGTCGGCCAGCGTTGCGATGGCATCGGCTACGCCGACGGTCATGTGCGCGTGGCCCAGGTCAAGGCAGACGCCAATGTTGGGCAGGTGGCCCAGCTCGAGGATGTGCACCAGGTGCATGGGCGTGGTGGGCTCGCTGGTGAGGTTCTCGACCAGGAGGCGCACGCCGAGCGGATGCGCGAAGGCGCCGAGGTGCTCAAGGGCGGTTTCGGCGTACTCCATGGTGCGGGGAGACCAGGTGTCTTCCTTTTCGCCCAGATGCACGACGAGGTTCTTGAAGGGGATATACTCGGCGGCCTCCAGGGCGCGCTTGATCTCATCCATGGCGTCGATGCGGCGAGCCTTTTCCGGGTGGAGTACGTTGACGGCCGGCGCGCCGGCGCGGCCCATCTCGCGGTCAGGGAAGAGCGGCGCGTGGAGGGAGAACGGCTCCAGCGTGTTGGAGCTGAACCAGCCGGCCAGCTCGGCCACGTGCTCGCGGCTGGTGTAGTCAAAGTGCTGGCGCGCGGCGAAGATTTCCACTGCCTGCACGCCCGCTAGCGCCACGTGCTCCAGCACACCGGGATGCAGGCGCCTGGTCAGGAACATGTGTGTGGACAGAACTCGCAGCATCGTGAAGGCTTCTCCCGCGCCGGGCTGCTTGCAGCAGCCATTGGGACGCTACCTGTATTGTCTCATTGATGCAACAACTTAAACGAAGGGGCATAGTGCACGGGCAGATGCTTCCCCAAAGGTAATCCTGCGGGCTGGTACGGGGGATTGGCCGGAAAGGCGAGTGGCGCGGGTGGTTGGCGGGCAGGCTGCTCCCCAGCGTTGCGGTGCGGGCGAAGGGCGGCGGCGGGCAACAGGCGGACGGCGGGCTGTGTTACCGTGGCAATACGGCGTCTTTGTGCTGCCTGACAGGGCAGACGCGGGGATGCCGGGCAAAGTTTACGGAATGTCCCGACAGCCGGAATTGATATCGCCTACGTTACCTGCGAGCCCGGCTCCGGAGTCCGGAACGGCGCCTGAAGCCATGCCAGCGCCGCCGCCCAGACCGGCGCCGCAACGTATCCCCCTCTGGCTGGTGCGCGCGGAGCTGTTTCTGCGTGTTCTGTTGCGCATGTATATCGGGATCGCGATCTGCTACGCGCCGTGGTCCAGCCTGTTCTGGGACCAGAATCCGCTCTTCGTCCAATTCCCCACTCTGGCCATCTTTGCCGCCAACGGCGCCGTGCGAGGCATTATTTCGGGAATCGGGTTATTAAACTTATGGATCGCGTTTCAAGACGCCATCCACTTCAGGAATCGATAAGCCATGACGGACGAGGGACAGGGAACACCCCAGTGGGAGCGCGCATCCGATGAATTGGCCGCTCCGAAGGCCGGCGGGCTGAAGGCGGCACCGGCGAGCGCGGACAAGGACGAGGAGTACGCGGCGTTTTTACCGGGGAACGGCGCCCCGCCACCCCGGCTGGCCCGAGCGCCGCTGGCCTACGAGAATCCGGGCTTTTTGAACAGCGCAGACGGCCGGCTGATCCGCATTGTGTCAGAGTTCATGGAGCCGCTGGCACGGTTCCGGCGGGAGCAAATTCAGGACACTGTGGTGTTCTTCGGGTCGGCGCGGTTCCGCGGCCGCGAGGAGGCGAACCACGCGCTGGAGCTGCTGGAGAATACGGGCTCGACCCAGCCGGCGCCGAGCGAGGAGCAACCGGCAAAACCGCCGGAGATTGCCGCCGGAACCGCCAGCGAACTGCAGCGCAAGCGGGCCGTGGCGGCGGTGGAGATGGCGCGCTACTACGAGGATGCCCGGCGGCTGGCGTATCTGCTGACGAACTGGGCCAAGAACATTCCCACGCTGCGGCATCGTTTTGTGGTCACGTCGGGCGGCGGCCCGGGCATTATGGAAGCCGCCAACCGGGGCGCGCGGGAGGCGGGCGGCAAGACGATCGGGATGAACATCAGCCTGCCGTTCGAGCAGTTTCCCAACCCGTACATCACGCCCTCGCTGAACTTTGAGTTCCACTACTTTTTTATGCGCAAGCTGTGGTTTGCGTATCTGGCCAAGGCGCTGGTGGTGTTTCCGGGCGGGTTTGGCACGCTGGACGAGATGTTCGAGATTCTGACGCTGGCCCAGACGCGCAAGATGGCGAAGAAGATCACGGTGGTGATCTACGGGCCGGAGTACTGGAAGCGGGTGTTCAACCTGGAGGCGCTGGTGGACACGGGAGCCATCTCGCCGAAGGACCTGGAGCTGTTCCAGTTTGCCGATACGCCGGAGCAGGCCTTTGAGATGCTGCGCCACGGGCTGACGGAAAACTATCTGCTGCCGGAGGCGACGGCGGCGGCCGAGCACGCATTCAAGGAAGTGATGCCGGGGGCGACGCTGGAAGACTTTCTGGGCGCGGAGTTTGCCCGGTTTGGCAGCAAATAGGCCGGACGTATGCGGTTACCGTGTTGATTCCTTTCACAATTGAAGGCATGTTCTTCCTGCGTTAACCGGGCATTGACACGGCCTGAAGAGACTGGAGGCAGAGATTCCGGAGACAGGATCAGGGGGAACCGGCATGGCCAGCTCAACGATCGGGTACTTGTGGCGCGACCAGAAGGCGGCGAAGGGATTCCGCACGGGCGTCTCCCTGCACAGCCATACGAATCAATCAAAAGAGACGCTGGATTTTCTGGCCAACT
>JAJYBT010000783.1 GCA_021778875.1 Acidobacteriota bacterium
GGCCCCGCATCGGCTCTACGATTCCGCGAATGTGCACATCCATGTCCCGGTACTTCTGCAGCGTGCCCACGGAGCTGTAATCGTCCCGGAAGCTCACCACCGTAAACCGGCACTGTTCGTCGGGCATCTGGGGCGGGCACACGTCCAGAAATCGGGTTCCGTCGGCAAGTCGAACCACGTCATAAATGTGCGCCGAAACGCAAACGTCTTTGTTGACCATCTGCGCCGCCTGCTCCGCGCTCACGCAGGCCGCGGGCTTGGCTCCATGGCAGGGAAAAGGCATCAGCAGGGCGGTCATCGCCGCCATGCCGGACAGGCTGAAACGCATCGCTGAAGCTCCGCGGAAGATTGCACTCAGCCTAACGCGATTCGCCGGGAAAGGGAAGCGCTCCGCCGCCGGCCGCTACCGCGCGCCTACCAGCTCGCCGTTCTTCGCTCCCTGGCCGTAGTGGCTCTTCACGTACTCGTCCAGGATCTGCTTGAATTCCGCCACAATCGTGTCCCCGCGCAGTGTCGTGGCCAGCTTGCCGTCGATGTAGACCGGTGCCTTCGGTTCTTCGAAGGTGCCCGGCAGGCTGATGCCCAGGTTGGCGTGTTTCGACTCGCCCGGACCGTTCACCACGCACCCCATCACCGCCAGCTTCAGCTCTTCCACGCCCGGGTACCTCTTGCGCCACTCCGGCATCGAGCTGCGCAGGTAGCTTTGAATCTGCTCGGCCAGCTCCTGGAAGTACGTGCTCGTCGTGCGTCCGCAGCCGGGGCAGCTCGTCACCTGCGGCATAAAGCTCCGGATCGAGAGCGACTGCAGGATCTGCTGCGCCGCCTGAACCTCTTCCGTGCGGTCTCCGCCCGGCTTCGGCGTCAGGGAAACCCGGATCGTATCCCCAATGCCGCTCAGCAGCAGCGGCGCCAGGCCCGCAGTCGATGCGATCAGACCCTTTGTGCCCATCCCCGCTTCCGTCAGTCCCAGGTGCAGCGGATAATCGCAGCGCGCCGCCAGCTTCGCGTACACGTCGATCAGGTCGCGCACCCCGCTCACCTTGGCCGACAGGATAATCATGTCGTGGCCCAGGCCATAGCGCTCCGCCGCCGCCGCCGACTCCAGCGCGCTGGCGATCATGGCTTCAATCATCACCTCGCGCGCCGGCAGCGGCTCGGCCTTCCTGTTGTTCTCGTCCATCATCCGCGTCAGCAGCGATTGGTCGAGCGATCCCCAGTTGACTCCGATTCGCACCGGTTTGTGGTTCTCCACCGCGCATTCCACCATGGTGCGGAAGTTATCGTCGTCCTTCCGGCCTATGGAGACGTTGCCCGGATTGATGCGGTACTTTGCCAGCGCGCGCGCCGCCGCCGGATACTTCTTCAGCAGCAGGTGCCCGTTGTAATGGAAGTCGCCCACAATCGGCACGCGCAGGCCGCGCTTCTCCAGCCCTTCCACGATGTGCGGCACCGCCGCCGCCGCATCCTCGTTGTTCACCGTCACGCGCACAATCTCTGAGCCCGCCAGCGCCAGCGCCGCTACCTGCTCGATGGTGCCCGGAATATCTGCCGTATCGGTGTTGGTCATCGACTGCACGACGACCGGAACCTCCCAGCCGACGCGCACCTGACCGATCTTTACCGTTGGGGTTTTCCTGCGTTGAATCTCCGCCATGCCTCTAGTTTACCCGTAATCCGGCCATGCGGAGAACATGCCCGGTGACGCTCCCGATTCGCGCCCTGCTGCGCGCGTCGTGTACCGCCGGCTGCAAGGTTCGCTTTACCGCCGGGGGCAAAGCCGTGGTTTCCGGCGCCATTCTTCGCCCCCGCGGAATGAGCCTCACGCGCTGTAGGCGCCCACAAAGGTGTTCTGCACCCGCAGATGTTCTGAGAATGGCCCGATCTCCATGGGCCGGCCGAAGTGCCAGCCTTGCCCATAGCGCACCCCGCGATCGAGCAGATATTTGGCCTGGAACTCGCTTTCTACACCCTCGGCCACCATGTCCAGATGCAGCGAGTGCGCCATCTGGATAATGTGCAGAACCACCTGGCTGGTTGCCCCGTCGGTGTTGATCGTGTCGACAAAGGCCCGATCGATCTTCAGCGTGTCCAGCGATAGCGACTGCAGGCACGCCAGGCTGGAGTACCCGGTGCCAAAATCGTCGATCGCCACGCTGAATCCCTTCGCCCGCAGCGCATCCAGCAGCCCTGCCGTCTCCGGACCCTGCAGAAAGGAGCGTTCCGTGGCCTCAAGCTCGAAGTTTTCCGGCCGCGCGCCGGAGATGCGCAGCACCTCGTCCATGGCGTCTACCGTGCGCTGATCGCTCAGATCGGCCGATGACAGGTTCACGGAGACGCAGAAGTTCGGATCCAGCTTCAGAAAGTGCTGCATGTCCCGCGCCACCAGCAGCAGCATCTCTGCCGTAACGTATTGGATCAATCCGTACTGCTCCGCCTGCGGTATAAAGTACTCTGGCCGCATCTCCGCAAAACGGCTTCGCCAGCGGATCAGCGCCTCCGCGCCGATAATGCGCCGCGTCCCCAGTTCCACTACCGGCTGATACACCACGTAGAGATTGCCGTCCTTGATGGCGCGCAGCAGCATCGTCGGGAACGAGGACTGGACCCGCCGCTGCAGGTTCACCATCAAGGCCAGAAGCGTCCCGCACACCAATCCAAGAGG
>JAJYBT010000784.1 GCA_021778875.1 Acidobacteriota bacterium
AAGCATGCCTCTGCGAACTGGTGGACAGTATTCTGGAGCCTCAATACAAGCTCTCGCGCCATATCAAGGTGCTGCGTCAGGCCGGTTTGCTGACCGCCGAAAAAGACGGCCGCTGGGTCTATCACCGGCTGGTCGAGGGCATTCCCTACCTCGATCGGATACATGACGCTCTCAGAGTGCTACCGGACGTTGACGGGTCGTTCGCCCGCGATCTGGAAAATTTCCGCGGGCGGATATGCCTGCGGGAAGCCGGCCGCTGCCGCATCGGCATCCAGACGCCCGAGCTGGCGGCGGGGGGCGAGTGATGGCGTGCTCGTGCTCCGCTTCGCTCCCGCTGACCATGCCGCGGCCGTGGAAAAACCCGCAGGTCGTGGCCTCGTCCGCTTCCGGAGTCCTGCTCGCGCTGGGCTTTGTCGGCAGCTACCTGGGCCTGCCCCACGCCGCCGAGACGCTGTTCTATGTGGCTGCAGTCATCATTGGCGGCTATTACTTCGGCCGGGAGGCGCTGGAGGAGCTGGTCAAGGAGCGTGCGGTTGGCATCGAAGTGCTGATGTCCGTCGCAGCCCTCGTCGCCGGCATGATGGGACAGTGGCTGGAAGCCGCCACGCTGGTATTCCTTTATTCCATCTCCGAGGCGGCCGAAGGCTACACGGCGGAGAGGACGCGACACGCCGTGCGGGCGCTCATAGACCTGGCACCGAAGACCGCCCTCGTGCGCCGGGGCGGCCAGGAGTCGCGCCTCCCTGTCGAACAGTTGCGGGTGGGCGACATTTTCATCGTCCTGCCCGGGGAATCGGTTGCCACCGATGGCAACGTGATCGACGGCCATTCCGCAGTCAACCAAGCGCCGGTGACGGGAGAATCGGTCCCGGTGGAGAAATCCCTGGGCGGCAAGGTCTTCGCGGCCAGCATCAACGGCGAAGGCGCGCTCGCGGTACGCGCCACCAAAGCGTTCGCGGACAACACCCTGTCCCGCATCATCCATCTGGTGGAAGCGGCGCAGGCCAGCAAGGGGCGCAGCCAGCGCTTCATCGAGCGCTTCGGCAAACGCTACAGCCCGGCTATTCTGGGCATCGGTATCCTGATCGGCCTGCTGCCACCGCTGTTCGGGCTGCCGTGGGAGGATTGGCTGACCCGCGCGACGGTTTTCGTCGTGGCTGCGGCGCCCTGCGCCCTGGTGATCTCCATTCCCATTACGCTGGTCGCCGCCATCGGTACGGCCGGCCGCAACGGCCTGCTCATCAAAGGCGGCGTACATCTGGAAAACCTCGCCAAGGTCCGGGTCGTGGCACTCGACAAGACCGGCCCCTGACTCTGGGCCGTCCTCAGGTAACGGACATCGTGCTCCTGACTGAGCGCACTGAGCGCGAAGTGCTGGCCGTGGCGGCAGCCCTGGAGTCGCGCTCCCAACATCCCCTGGCGCAGGCCATCCTGGAACGTGCCAGAGGCGACGGTATCGCAGTGAGCCCTGCGGTGGATTTCCAATCCGTCACCGGGGCGGGCGCCAGGGGCGTGGTCGATGGCGTCGAGTTATTCATCGGAAGTCCTCAACTCTTCGCGGGCCTCGGCCTTTCGCTTTCCCCGCTGATGACGCGCATCGAGGCGTTGCAGCGAGAGGGCAAGACGGTTGTTGCGTTGGGTAGCCCTGGGGAAGTTCACGGACTCATTGCGATCATGGATCCCTTGAGGCCCGATGCCGCCCATGCCATAGCGGAATTGAAGCGGGCCGGCATCGAGCGCTCGCCGGGCTTGCCCAGGTTCCGCGCGGCCTCTCGCTCGGCCTGCTGCTGGGCGCGTATGCGGCGTGCTGATCAAGGGCGGCGCGCACCTGGAGAATCTCGGTGTGCTCACGGCCATCGCTTTCGACAAGACCGGCAGCGGCGAAGGGAAAGAAATTAATGCCAATCATTCAATGCAGTATTGTTGCGCAGATGTGTGGCATGTCGAGCCTGGCTGCGGGCATTTCAAGCGCGTCCGCCATGTCACTGTTCTTAGCAGTTTTTTATCTCTCCCCCCCCCCCACTTTTCACAAATATTTACCGCACCACTTGACGGTGTAATAAGAACCGTTATCATTAGCAAATCCTGATCGCCCAATCTATCAAGTGGGGCGCAATAAGCTTGGAGCACTTATCACTATTCGCGTCAGTGCCGTCATCGCGACTATTTCCGCCACGCCTTGTTTTGTAGGAGCGCAACATAAAAACCAAGAAAATTCTCGTCGCGGCGCTCTTGATGAGCGTGTGCGGCATCACCGTATCCGGACTCCTGCCGGCCCCCGCTCAGGTGGACACCCTGCCGCCCAAGGTCACGGTCTTCAGCCGCACCATCCACCTCAACCGCGGCGGCGTGGGGCTGGTGGTCTACAAGGTGAACAAACCCACGCCCATCCACGGCGTGCAAGTGGGCAAGCGCTTCTTCCAGGGCGTCAATCCCTGGCCCCAGGACCCCCTGGCCTGCATGGCCTATTTCGCCTTTGCCGACGACGAGGACAAGGGCGCGAGCATAAGGGTGCTGGTGCAGGACGCGGCCGGCAACCAGGCCGGCAGCGGACTGCCCGTGCGCCTGAAGTGGAAGGAATTCAAGAGCGACACCTTGAACATTTCCGACAACTTCCTGGAGGCCCTGGCCCCGCGCTTCATGGCCGAGGCCC
>JAJYBT010000785.1 GCA_021778875.1 Acidobacteriota bacterium
CCTCAATGCGCATCGCCGTGCCCACGCTGGCGCTTTGCTATGTGCAGAAGGGCGAGCGCGAGCGGGGCGCGGCGCTGCTGAAGGACGACACGCTGGCCGCCGCCGAGGCCGACAGCGAGATGGCCTACCGGCTGGCAACGTACTTTGCCGTCGAGGGCGACTCCAGCGAGGCTCTGCACTGGCTGCGCCGCGCGATTTATCTCGGCAACGAGAACTATCCCTGGTTCCAGAAGAACCCGGCGTGGAACAATCTGCGCACCAATGCGGACTTCGGGCGGATTCTGGAGGATTTGAAGAAAAGCTTCCGCAGGAACCAGAAGACATGGAAGCGGCTGCTGGAGCAGGTGCCGCCGGAGGGGATGTAACTTCCTCACAGCCGAGCCCCATTGTTCCTCTGTGAACTCGTCGCTCTGCAACGGGCGCCACGGGTCTAACAAAAAGCTCGTTTACTCAAATTCCATCAATACTATCTCCGGCTGGCTGCCGACGCGCATTGGCGGACCCCAGCTTCCGCAGCCCGTGGAGGTGTAGACCTGCAGCGCGCCAAAGCGTCGCAGCCCATAGGTGAAGGGGCCATAGACGCCGGTCGTGAGCCATGTAAAGGGAAAGAGCTGCCCGCCGTGGGTGTGGCCGGAGAGCTGCAGGCTGAAGCCGGCCCGTTCCACGATAGGCAGGCGCGTGGGCGCGTGGTTGAGGAGAATGCTGGCCCTGGTACGGTCCAGCCCCAGGCCGTCGATGGCGGCTTTCATGTGCAACGGCGAGGAGCTGTCGTGATAGAGCACGCCGGCGATTTGCAGACCGTCGACGGTCTCCATCTCATTGGCAAGAACGCGGATGCCGGCGCGGCTGACAGCGTCGAGATACTGCTGGGTGTCGTGGAACTCCTCGTGGTTGCCGGTGGAGAAATAGATGCCGTAGGGCGGGGCAATCTGTTTGAGGGGCGCGATCAGGCGGTCGAGGTTGCCTTTGGTGCCGTCGAAGAGGTCGCCGGGGAGAAATACAATGTCGGGTCTGAAGCTGGCGGCCAGAGCTGCCATGCGCCGGCAGAACCGGATGCCAATGATGCTGCCCAGGTGCAGGTCGCTGAGCAGGACGGCCCTGCGGCCACGCCAGGAAGCAGGCAGGTTGGGAAGATGAACCCTGATGCGGCGGATGCGTAGGATGTGTGCGTTTACAAGGCCGTAAATACCGGCCAGAACCGCTGAAACGTAGAAGGCTGCGGCCAGCAGAGGCTGGATTGTTGCGGGATTTGGAGGCGGGGGATCAAGGCGAATCACGATCCAGGACAGCCGCACGAAGCAGGATGCCCAGAAGAGATAGTTGAGAAAGCCGAGCCAGATAGCCGCGCTCCCGTAGAGGAATCTGACGGCAAAGTTGTGGAAACGGAATGCGAGCAGCGAGGCGGGCACAAAGCTGAATGCCAGAACGAGCATGGTGGAGTGCAGATCGGAAACCGCTGCGGGACTGAGACCCGGCCAGTATGCGATGCAGGTGGAATAGACAAACCAATGGGCAAGTGAGAGGAGAACCTGCAGAACAAGGATGGCAAGGAATGGCCAGGCTTTCAAATGCGATTCTCCTGCATCCATGATTGCATGAAGCGGAACTGAATTCTCCCGGCCGGCGGATCGCTCATGTACGTGAAACAATCTTTTCATGAACCGTGCCGCGGACAATGCATTGGGGATTTACGTTTCCATTCCCTTTTGCCGGTCGAAGTGCACCTATTGCAACTTTGCTTCGGGGGTGTATCCGGCCAGCGACCACGCGCGCTATGTGGAGCGGGTGATCGAGGATCTGGCCACTGCGCGAGCGTGGGCCGCAGATCTGGGAGCGGCGCTGCCACCGCATGTTGATACGGTGTACCTGGGCGGTGGGACGCCTTCTCTGCTGGCTCCGGAGTTGTTGGCAAAGCTGTTCGCAGCGATGCGCGCAGAGTTTTTGCTCGACGCGGACACTGAAATTACTGTCGAGTGCGCGCCGGGACAGTTGGCTGACGCGATGCTGGAGGCGATGGTGGCCGCTCAAGTGAACCGCGTGAGCCTGGGCGTGCAGTCATTTGTAGATAGCGAGGCGCATGCGAGCGGGCGACTGCACGACAGCACGACGGTCGAGGCGGATCTTCGGCGGCTGCGCGCGGCCGGAATCACCAACCTGAATGTGGATCTGATTGCGGGGCTGTCCGGGCAGACGCTCGCGTCGTGGGAGGAGTCGCTGGCGGCGCTCGCGGACTCCGGCGTGCCTCACGCCAGCGTGTACATGCTCGAGGTGGACGAGGATTCGCGGCTGGGGCGCGAGGTCTTGGCAGGCGGGTCGCGCTATCGTGCCGGGTTGGTGCCGAATGATGACGCGATTGCGCGCATGTATGAGCGGGCGATCGAACGGCTCCAGCAGGCTGGGCTGCGCCAGTATGAGATTTCGAATTTCAGCCGGCCGGGTCTCGAATCGCGACACAATTTGCGGTACTGGCAGCGGCGGCCGTATCTGGGCGTGGGGCTGGATGCGTCGTCGATGCTGCCGTACGATCCCACCCTGGCGGCAAAAACAAAGACTTCGCGAGGGTGGGGCACCCGGCGAGTCAGCAAGTCAGCGAGTCAGCGGGCTTCGCAGACCGGGAGAGGTCTCTTGGGACCCGGGGTGTTCGCCCGGAGG
>JAJYBT010000786.1 GCA_021778875.1 Acidobacteriota bacterium
CGAATGTAGGTGGAGTCCGGCTCCCACTGGTAGACGTCGCCGGTGGGGAAGCTGAGCCCCTGCCAGTTGGCGTCTCCCTGGCTCACGGTGGAGTACTCCTTGCGGAAGCTCTCGCTGCTGAGCCCCTTCTCGATGGCGTCGGCCACTTCCTTCTGGGTGGGCCAGATGTCCTTGAGGTAGACGGGGTTGCCGGCCGGATCGTTGCCGAGCGGGTCGGAGTCAAAGTTATGGCCGATCTTGCCGGCCAGCGCGTAAGCGACCACCAGCGGCGGGCTCATGAGGTAGTTGGCGCGGACGTCGACGTTGACGCGGCCCTCAAAGTTGCGGTTGCCGCTGAGCACGCTGACGGCGACCAAACCGTGCTCATCGATGCTCTTCGACACATCGGTGGGCAGCGGGCCGGAGTTGCCGATGCAGGTGGTGCAGCCGTAGCCCACCACGTTGAAGCGCAGCTTTTCCAGATACGGCAGCAGGCCCGCCTTCTGGTAGTAGTCCGTGACCACGCGGGAGCCGGGCGCAAGCGAGGTCTTGACCCACGGGGGGACGCTCAGCCCCTTCTCGACGGCCTTCTTTGCCAGCAGCCCGGCCGCCATCATCACGGAAGGATTGGAGGTGTTGGTGCAGCTGGTAATGGCTGCAATCACCACCGAGCCGTGATCGAGGTACTGGTCGGGGTCAACGCCGAAGCGCTCCTTGACCGTGGTGGTGACATGGAGCGGAGCCTTCTCCGCCACGGCGGTATCGGCCACGACGGACTTGCGATCCCACGCGACGGCCGTGCGCGTGCCCAGCGGCTTGGCCGTGGGGGCCAGCAGGCCGGGCAGTTGCTGCGCAAAGCTCGAGGCGGTGTCCTTCAGCAGCACGCGGTCCTGCGGACGCTTGGGACCGGCCACGCTCGGCTGCACGGTGGCCAGATCCAGCTCCAGCGTCTGGCTGTACTCGGCCTCGGGCGAGCTGGCGGTGTGGAAGAGTCCCTGCTCCTTGTAGTAGGCCTCGACCAGGGCAATCTGCTCGTCGCTGCGGCCGGTAAGGCGCAGGTAGCGCAGGGTCTCCGCATCCACGGGGAAGATGCCGCAGGTGGCGCCGTACTCGGGAGCCATGTTGCTGATGGTGGCGCGATCGGCCAGCGGCAGCTCGGCAACGCCGGGGCCGTAGAACTCCACAAACTTGCCCACCACGCCCAGCTTGCGCAGCGCCTGGGTCACGGTGAGAACGAGGTCCGTGGCCGTGGCGCCCTCACGCAGCTTGCCGGTGAGCTTGTAGCCGACCACCTGCGGCACCAGCATGGAGACGGGCTGGCCCAGCATGGCCGCCTCGGCCTCAATGCCGCCCACGCCCCAGCCCAGCACGCCGAGGCCGTTGATCATGGTGGTGTGCGAGTCGGTGCCGACCAGCGTGTCAGGATACGCGACGGCCTGTCCATCCGCCTCGGCGGTGAAGACCACGCGGGCCAGGTACTCCAGGTTCACCTGGTGGCAGATGCCCATGCCCGGAGGCACGGCGCTGAAGTTGCGGAAGGCGGTCTGGCCCCACTTGAGGAAGGCATAGCGCTCGCGGTTGCGCTGGAACTCGAGCAGCGCATTGGCATCGTAGGCCGCGGGGGTGCCGAACTCGTCCACCTGGACGGAGTGGTCGATGACCAGCTCGGCTGGGACCAGCGGATTGACGCGCTCCGGGTCGCCGCCCAGCTTCTGGATGGCATCGCGCATGGCACCGAGATCCACTACGGCCGGCACACCGGTAAAGTCCTGCATGAGCACGCGGGCGGGCATGTAGGCGATTTCGCGGCTGGGCTCGGCCTTGGCATCCCAGTTGGCCAGGAATTCGATGTCCGCGGCGGTCACGTTCACGCCATCTTCGCGGCGAAGCAGGTTTTCGAGCAGAATCTTGAGGCTGAAGGGGAGCCGGCTGAGGTTAAATCCTCGCGCCGCAAGCGCCGGCAGACGGTAGATGGTGTACGAGCGATTGCCGGAGGTCAATGTAGCCCGGCTGGCAAAAGTATTCATCAGAAGAACCTTTCTATCCGCACCCAGGCGGATTCACTCCTAAACGTTGTTCTTGCGGGCAGCGATTCGCGGAGACCCGCGGCCGGGCGCATCGACTGGCGTGCCGGGCCTGCGCCGGGAAAATTCGACGGGGATAGATTACTCAGCCTGCGGAGCGGCGTCCACGGTCATGCCTTCCGCGGCGGAAGCGCTTGAGCATGGGTTGGACGGAGATGAGGGGATATCTGCGCATGGCGTACGAGAAAATTTTAGCGCGTCCTGCGAACGCTGGAAACCCGGATCGTGCCGCGTTGCCGGCCGTGGCTGCCCTGCACACGGTTCCGGGGCGGAGCAGCTATTCGCCGCCGAAATCGCGGTATCGCTCCAGGACGTCGCGCTGGGAGATGGCGCCCTCCAGCTTGCGGAAGTTGGCGCGGTTGACCACTGGCACCAGCGGCCAACGATCGACGTAGCGCAGGGCCACGTCCAGCGGCTGATCGGGATGGAGACACGGAATGGGATGGCCGGCCAGGACAGAGACCAGGCTCTGGCTTCCCTTCCCTTCGCGGATCAGGCGGTCCAGCTCCTCCCGCGTGATTCCGCTCCAGTCACCGGGCTTGAGGCGTACGAGCAGGACCGGATAGCCGCCGTTCTTCAGGATCT
>JAJYBT010000787.1 GCA_021778875.1 Acidobacteriota bacterium
CCATCGCTTCAAAATCCACGGGCAGTTCGACAGGCTCGGACTTGAGGATGTCGCGGGTGCGGCGCGAGATGCCCATGGACTGGTCGCCGATACGCTCAAGATCGCCGTTGATCTTGATGACGGCGAGGATGAAGCGCAGGTCGATGGCCATGGGCTGCTCCTTGGCGAGCAGTTCGTAGGCCATCTCATCCAGCTCGCGCTGGGCGGTATTGATGGCGGTTTCGTTCTGCTTGACGTACTGGCACAGGCTCTGGTCGCGCCGCAGATAGGCCTCGACGGCGGACTCCACCGCCTGCTGCGCGAGGGCAGCCATGGCAAGGAGCTTGTCCTTGAGTTCAGCCAGCTGCTGATGGAAGTGGATGCGCGGCACCGAAGGTTCTTATCTCCTATTCCGATTGTGCATCATGCAATGTTACCAGCATGCAAATTTCCGGTCATGCACCAGAACCGTCACGTGTGTATCTGCCACATTTGTGGGAGATACGGGGCAATGTGCGGGCCAGCTTGCGCCACAGGCACATCGCTTGTTCTACGCTAACGATATGGACGCTAAAGACGCTGCAGGTGTTGCGAAGAAAAACACGATCCGATCGATTGACCCCGCGGGATGCGAGCCCCGGCACATCTACAAGCTGATGAGCGGGCTGATTGTGCCGCGGCCGGTAGCGCTCGTGTCGACGATTGATACGGCGGGGCATGTGAACCTGGCGCCGTTCAGCTTTTTTACGGGCGTGGGATCGGTGCCGCCGACCGTGCTGTTCTGCCCGGTGCTGCGGGGCGGCGGCAAGGACGAAGCCGGCCAGCGCAAGGACACCCTGAGCAACGTGGAGGACACGGGCGAGTTTGTGGTGAACGTGGTGAGCTCGGCAATTGCGGAACAGACCAACATAACAGCGGCCGAGGTTGCGCCGGAGGTGGACGAGTTCAAGCTGGCGGGGCTGACGCCGCAGGCCAGCGTGGTGGTCAAGCCGCCGCGCGTGGCCGAGTCCCCGGCGCAGATGGAGTGCCGGCTGCTGCAGGTGATCTATACCAGCCGCGTCGCGGGCTCCGGCGTGATCGTGCTGGGCGAAGTGGTGCGCTTCCACATTCGCGGCGAAATTCTGGACGACTTCCGCGTGGATGCCACCGGGCTGGACGCCGTGGGCCGCATGGCGGGCAATACCTGGGTGCATACCCGGGACCGCGTGGAGATTGTACGCCCGAAGAAGTAGCTGCAAATTCCTGCCCCGGCGCGTGCCATCGCGAACGAAATGGGGCCATAATGTTGCGGTTGAAAGCCCGGCGCAGCCGCCGGGCGGCGCACGGATATGGCTTATGCGAACTGCTTTCCATCCCCAACGGAGGTCACAACAGAAGGCGACCGGCCTGGCATGGCTGGCGCTCGGCGGGGCGTTGCTGGCCCTGGCCGGCGCAACCGCGCTGGCGGGCTGTCACGCACAGGACGCGGCGGCGCGAGCCGCAGGGAGGACCCGGATGGAACTGAGCACTCCGAGCTTTGTGAATGGCCGGATACCGAAGGACTTTACGTGCGACGGGGCGGACCGGTCTCCGGAACTGACGTGGACACAGCCGCCGGCGGGAACGCGCACGCTGGCACTGCTGGTGACGGATCCGGATGCCCCTGCGGGAACCTGGGTCCACTGGGTGCTGTACAACGTGCCGTCAGGGATGCGCGGGCTTGCGGCAGCGGTTCCCAGGCAGGACCGGCTGGCCGACGGCTCGCACCAGGGGCGCAATGACTTTGGCCGGATCGGATACGGCGGCCCCTGCCCGCCGGGGCGCTCCGTGCATCGCTACGTGTTTGAGCTGTTTGCGCTGGACACCGCGCTTCAGCTTCCGCCGGGGACCACCCGCAACCAGCTGGAACGCGCGATGGAAGGGCACATCCTGGCGCATGCAGAGCTGCTGGGCCGCTACGGACGATAGCGCGGACACAAGCATCCCGGCTTCCAGCTCCTGCATCGGACCGTGGATAACCTTTCGTGCATGGCCTTTACCCCGCCTTGCCCAACCAGTAGGCTGAAACTGCCATCGACTGCTGCACCACGTGGAAGGCGTGGTGCACCTGCACGGCCCGTGGCGCGTGGCGATGATTTGAGCGCCAGGATCGAAGCATTGGATTCACCGGGTCTCAAAGTGCGACCCGGGACACGCATTGCCCGGTCGTCTCCCGTCGGTCTGGTGCCTGTTCATCCTCAGGACATTTAGAATAAAAGTGATCTGAATTTGTTCTTGCGTTCGCCTGAGCGGACGGGAAAGTTTGCACATCCTTTTATGCATCGTTGGTCGAAGCTCTTTGTTCCCACTCTTCGCGAGGCCCCGGCGGACGCCGAAGTGGCCAGTCACAAGTTTTTGCTGCGCGCCGGCTACATTCGCCAGCTCGGCGCGGGCATCTACAACTATCTCTTTCTCGGGCAGCGGTCGCTGAACAAGATCATCGGCATTGTGCGCGAGGAGATGGACCAGATTGCGCAGGAGTTTTATCTGCCGGGCATCCTGCCGCGCGAGCCGTGGGAGCAGAGCGGACGCTGGACGGGCATGGGCGACAACATGTTCCGGCTGAAGGACCGCAAGGGCGCGGACCTGTGCCTGGGCATGACGCACGAAGAGATCATGACGGCGATTGCACGCAACGAGCTGCGCA
>JAJYBT010000788.1 GCA_021778875.1 Acidobacteriota bacterium
CGGGCTTGGCGGTGCGGTCGACTACGCGCGAGGCCAGGATGCCGATGACGCCGCGATGCCAGCCGTCGCCATCGACGACGAGGAGGCGTTCGGCGGCCAGAGCTTCGTCCGTGGCCAGCCGCTCCTCAATCACGCCGAGGGCAAAGGCCTCGGTGTCGCGCCGCTCGCGGTTGAGCCGCTCCAGCTTGGCGGCCAGCTCCTGGGCGCGCGCCGCGCTGCGCGTGGTGAAGAGCTCGATAACGTCGGAGGCCACGTCCATGCGGCCGGCGGCGTTGATGCGCGGGGCAAGGCGAAAGGCGACGTCGAAGCCGGTGATGGCCTTGGCGGCAGGGTCCAGCGCGGCCACGGCGAAGAGCTCGCGCAGGCCGGCGCCCACGGGGCGGCGCAGCTCGCGCAGGCCCAGGGCAGCGATGACGCGGTTCTCGCCGTGCAGCGGCACCGCATCCGCAATGGTTGCGATAGCCGCCATCTTGAGGAAGCTGGGCAGCGTCTTCTCGCGGGTACGCACGGGGTCGCGACGCTCGAGCAGGGCCAGGGCCAGCTTCATGGCAATGGCCGCGCCGCAGAGGGACTTCTCCGGGTAGGCGCAGCCGGGCTGGTTGGGATTGAGGATGGCCAGCGCGTGGGGCAGGGTATCGTGCGCCTCGGCCAGGTGGTGATCGGTGACGATGAGGTCGAGGCCGAGGTCGCGGGCCGTCTCCGCCTCGGCAAAGGCGCGCATGCCGGTGTCCACCGTGATGACGAGGCGGACGCCCTCGGCATGGGCGGCCTGCAGCACGCTGGACTGCAGGCCGTAGCCCTCGCGCAGGCGATGCGGCACGTGGAAGCGGACCACGCCGCCGAGCATCTCGATGGCGGTTTTGAGCAGCACCACGGCGGTGGTGCCATCCACGTCGTAGTCGCCGTAGAGCAGGATGGGCTCGCGCAGGGTGATGGCGCGCTCCAGGCGCTCGACGGCGGCCTGCATGCCCAGCATGCGGAAGGGATCGTGCAGGTGCTCGACTTCAGGATGGAGAAAAGCCACGGCCTGCGGCGCGCTGTGGATGCCGCGGGCGATGAGCAGCTCGGCCAGCACCTGCGGAAGATGCGCGGTGCGGGCCAGATTCTCTGCCTGCTGCGGATGCGGCTCTGCCAGCACCCAGCGCTGGCGCGGGCGAAACGGGCGGCGGGAGGGCGTGCCGGGCAAGTCTGCTGCGGCCACTTTGCCTAGTTGTCCTCGCTGTCGTCCTGCTCGTGGGCGTCGTCGATCACGATGTCGTTGAAGCTGTCGATGTCGTCGAGCAGCGACTGGAAGCGCTCGTACCACTCGGTGGTGGTCTCATGCAGAAAGGCGATGCCCTGGTAGACGAAGCCAAGCTGGATGTAGCCGACCATGCCGGCGTACTTGCGCAGCCACTGCGCCTCGACCAGTTCGGTGGCCTCCTCGTCGGGGAAGTTCATTTCGCCGGCTTCTTC
Source organism: Acidobacteriota bacterium (assembly GCA_021778875.1). The sequence goes on from JAJYBT010000788.1 coordinate 1,456, forward strand.
GATGAGGGCTTCCAACTCGTCGCGATCCAGCGCCATCTCGCTGAAGGTGATGAAGGGAGCGCCGACGTGCTTGGCCATCTCCACAAAGTCTTTCCAGGCGTCCGGGTTTGCCAGGTCCTCCCACACAACGGAGGGAATGTCTTCGGTGACGTATCCGGGGAGGCGGCGCATGCCGTGCCCCTCGATGAAGGCCACCATATCGTCTTTCAGCGAATGCAGATTATCCGTGCTCATGGTCAAACACTTATTTTCTCAGATGCGGCCGGGGGCGCGGGCGCAATTGTGGAAACTTCGCCGCGAAAGACGAAAGCTGTAGTCTGGAGATATCCCCAACTGGAGGTTTTCTTCTTGCCCTCATTTGAGCGCCACGTTTTTGTTTGCCATAACACTCGCCCGGCCGGAGCGCCGCGACCCTCCTGCACTACGGACGGCAAGAGCGACCTGCACGCCCAGTTGCAGCAGCACGCCAAGGCCGCCGGGCTGGGACGAGCGGTGCGCATCAACAAAGCCGGCTGCCTGGACCAGTGCGAGCACGGGCCCATGATGGTGGTCTACCCAGAGGCGGTTTGGTACGGCAACGTGCGTCCGGAGGACGCCGCGGAGATTGTGAGCGAGCACCTGGTGTCCGGCCGGCCCGTGGAGCGGCTGCGCGTGGCCGAACCCTGCCTGAACACGAAGAGCTGCCCGCATCGCGGGTAGCCGGACAGCCCGTGCCGGCCGCGGCCTGCGCCATCCGGATGGGGTGTTACCGCCCGCGGAACCGGCCGGCATGTGTTTGCACCGAAAGGTGTACACTGGCAGGCGCAATGCGCTATGCTGAACCTTAACCCATGATCTTTTCTCGCGAATACATTGGGTATTTAGCCCGCCGAACGGTCAAGCACCTCATCGACGCCAAAATGATCACCACCAGCGACGTGAAAGGCACCGAGTCGCGGGTGGCCGACGCGTTGGTGGATGAGCTGTCGCTGGAAGACCGCATCAACGAAGAGGTTCGCGTCATCCTCGAAGCCTATTCGGACGAGATGCGCAAAACCGGTGCGCAGTATGCCGAGATGTTCAAGAAGGTGAAGACGGAACTGGCGCGCAAGTACAAGGCGGTGCTATGAGGATCAGCCGCGACAAGCTGAACAAGCTGGCGCACACGGTGGCCGACACGCTGGCCGAGATCGACCAGGTGGGCTTTCT
>JAJYBT010000789.1 GCA_021778875.1 Acidobacteriota bacterium
AAGCTGAGCATGCGGCCGTGGTCGGCGATGATCTCCATGGCGAGGTGGGCTTCGCGGTAGGTTGCGCCGCCGCGCACGGGCGTTCCGACGCCGGGTGCGTCTTCGGGGTCAATCCAGTCCATGTCCAGGGAGACGTGGTAGCCGGCGGTGCCGCGGCCGGCGGCGCGCAGGGCTTCTTCCATCACGGCGCGCATGCCGCGCTCGTCGATGTCGCGCATGGTGTAGACCTCGGCCAGGCCGGCGCGGCGGATGTTGCCGCGCTCGGCGGCGTCGATATCGCGCACGCCCAGCAGCACGGTGTTCTCCGGGGCGATCTTGGGAGAGAAGCCGAAGATGTTGCTCAGCGGCTCCGGCCCGAGCCCCAGCAGGGCGGCCAGGGGCATGCCATGCACGTTGCCCGAGGGCGATGTCTCCGGCGTGTTGATGTCGGAGTGGGCATCGATCCACACCAGTCCGATCTTCTGGTTGTGGCGGCGATAAAACTCTGCCACGCCGGAGACCGACCCGGCGGCCAGCGAGTGATCGCCGCCCAGCACCAGCGGCGTCATGCCCTGCTCCAGCGTCTCCACCACGGCTTCAGCGGTGCGGGTGCAGGTCTCGGCTATCTGCTTCAAATAGCGGGCGCTCATGTGGCCGTAAGCCTGGGTTTCGGCAATCTCCACCAGGATGTTGCCGCCATCGGTGACCTGGTGTCCCAGCGCCTCAAGCCGCGCCTCAAGCCCGGCCACGCGCATGGCTGAGGGGCCCATATCAACACCGCGACGGCTGGCCCCCATGTCCAGCGGCACACCCAGGACGCGAATGCGGCGGGTGGGTTGGACCTGCGTGCCGCTCGGCAGGGGCGACCGCCCGGTGGAGGGGATCTCGATTGGTTGTGACATGCGGTGAGTTCTCCATGGGCCCGCGACAAATTTGCGCTGCAAACAGGCGGGCGCAGCCGTACCAGACAACCATACACCCAGACCCGCAAATAACAGGAAACACGCCCTATAGCTCCTTGGTAATACCACCTAAATCATGGCGCTAAAGGTGTACCGCGGAAGTTTGCGCCAATAGTAAGATGAATAAACACTTTGGCCTCGAACCACGAGCCGTTGCAAGGGCGTGATAGGCGATGGATTAAAAAGAATTCTCAAAGAAATAGATGTATGGAAGGATTGAATCATGGGGATCATGGGGGAAATCAGGATGCGGCATGCCGGTAATGCTGGCCGCTCCCTCATGCGCAAGATCATTCCCTCCGCAATTCTGGTTGCCGCATTCCTGAGCCCGGCGTGGGCAGGCATTCCAGACAGTCCGGGCGTGGACAGGCCGCTGACTTCGCTGCGCGTGATTCACAACCTTACCAACGCTGAAGCAAACACGGGCATGCCGGTCTCGTTCAAGGCCACGGTCTCGTACTTCAGAAGCTATGAGAATGCGCTGTTTGTGCAGAACAGCGACGGCGCCATTTACGTGGAGTCGCCCGGCGGCATCCTGCTGCAGCCCGGCGATCAGGTGCAGGTGGAGGGCAAGACCCAGGCCAGCTTCCGGCCGATTGTGATTGCCAAGAGCATCACGCTGATTCGGCACGGCGTGCGCCCTCAGCCGGAGCCGGCGACCTTTGACGAGCTGATTCGCTCGCAGTTTGACTGCCGTCTCGTCACAGTACACGCGGTTGTGCGCAACGCCGACACGGTCATCAGTTCCAGCGTGCGCAGCGCCTTTCTCCAGCTCCACATGGAGGGCGGAGAGATTGGCGCCGTTGTGGACGTGGACAATCCCCAGGTGCTGCGGGACCTGCTGGATGCTGAAGTAGAGGTGACAGGCGCAGTCTCAGGCCGGTTCGACGGCAAGATGCAGCAGACTGGGATCCTGCTGCATGTGACCTCGCTTGAAAGCGTGAAGGTGCTCCGCTCCACAGGCACCCATCCCTGGACGCTGCCCCTCACGCAGATGGACAGCATTCTTTCCTACTACCATGTGAGCAACTTGAGCAGGCGGGTGCGTGTGCGCGGCACGATCACCTACTTCCAGCCCGGCTCCATGGCCGTGCTGCAGGACGGCACCAAGAGCTTGTGGGTGATGACCTCCTCGATTGAGCCGCTACACATCGGAGATGAGGCAGACGCCACCGGATTTCCTGACGTGCATGACGGCTTTCTGGCTTTGACGGGGTCGGAGATTCTGGACAGTGGCAAGCCGGCGCCGATTCAGCCGCTGCCGGCGACGTGGGATCAGCTCGCCACGAGCCGCAATCTCTTTGACCTCGTCTCCATCGAGGTCGAGGTTGTGGCCGAGGTACGCGGCGCGACGCAGGACGAGTATGTGCTGGAGGCGGACGACAGCCTGTTCTCGGCCATCTACAGGCACCCTCCGCCGGACAACCCGGATGCCGATCCGCTTCCCTCCATGAAGCACGTGGCCCCAGGCACGAAGGTTCGCGTCACAGGCGTCTGCTTTATGAACGGGTCGAATGCCTTCGACACCCACGTGCCGTTCAACATTTTGCTGCGCTCGACGGACGATCTGGTGGTGGTTGCCGGGGCTCCCTGGTGGACGGTAAGCAACCTCTTCAACCTGATTGCCGTGCTGCTTGTGATGGTGCTCGCAGTCAGCGGCTGGGTCTGGGCGCTGCGCAGAAGGGTCCACCAGCAGACC
>JAJYBT010000790.1 GCA_021778875.1 Acidobacteriota bacterium
CTGGAGGGCGTCCCCGGCCAGAATGGCGATGGCTTCGCCAAAGGCTACGTGGCATGTCGGTTTGCCGCGGCGCAAATCGTCGTTGTCCAGCGCGGGCAGGTCGTCGTGGATAAGCGAGTAGGTATGCAGCATCTCAAGCGCCGCGCCCAGCCGCTCGATGCCTTTGGGGAGCGCGCCTGCAATGGCGATGGCGGCCTGCATGGCCAGCACCGGCCTCAGGCGCTTGCCCCCGGCAAAGGTGGAGTGGCGCATGGCGCCGTGAATCGACGCAGGGACCGTGCCGGCGCTGGGAAGCAGCACCTCAAGAGCCTTGTCGGTCAGCTCCGCGCCTTCCTGAATCAGCGATTTCACGTCGGTTGACATTGAGATCATCATAAATGAGGCGAGGAAAACTTACGCTCCAGCCCGGCCAGCCCCGCGAGCAGAGCCAGCCCCGCCACGGTCAGCCAGCGCCCGGTGACAACATCGCCCGTGGTGGTCCAGTCCACAGTCAGCCTCACCGGCCCCTGCGGAACGGGCACGGCCATCAGGCCGTCGGCGCGCTCGGGCAGGTGGCGCGGAGCCTGTCCGTTGACCTGCACGCGCCATGCGGGATAGCTGCGCAGGCGAAGGATCAAATAGCCGCCGTGGCTGGTGACGGCGTCCATGCGCAGATGCTCTGCCGCTACGTTACCGGGGTTGAGGCTCCAGGAAAACGTGGCATCGCAACTGCCCTGCGTGGGAGACCAGTCCGGCGTCATGCCCTCTTCGCCCTGGCCCAGCACGGTCGTCGCCGATGCGGAGAGGCACGCGGCGGGCAGGTCAGTGGCCAGCAGCGCGGTGTCGGCGCGCGGCGGCGCGTACTCGTCCTCGCCTTCAAAGCCCGTTCCGGCGCGATATGTGTCCTGCATTGCCCAGACCGCGTCTTCTTCATCGCAGGGCTGGAAGAACAAGATTCCCGGAGCGGTTGCGATCACAAGCAGCAGGGCAGCACCGGCGCAGACGGCCACCATCGCCACGCGGGCCTTTCGATTCTCCGTCCAGACCGCCGATGCGAAGAGCACTCCCAGCGGAGCCTCAACCGCCACCAGCCAGCGCCAGGGGAACTGAAGAAAGCGCAGCTTCGGCAGCTCATTCCAGACGGGCAGCGAGATGGGAAGCATCAGGACAAGCACTGCAACCGGAATGAGCGCCAAAGCGATCCACGCGCCACGCTGGCGGGCAATGCCGCCACGTACCCAGGTGATGATGAAACCAGCGAGCGCGACGGCAATCATGCTGAGGGCGATAATGGACACCTTGCGCAGCTCCACGTCGTGCAGTTGGAGCAGCGGATCGGCGTGGCGTCCGAAGAGCCAACTGTTTTCAATCAGCATGCCCGGTTCGTCCGTCGCTTCGCGGACCGCGACCCAGCTCTGCTCCACCACCGCAGGCGCCAGGAAGAAGGCGGACAGGCCCAATCCCGCCGCCGTGCCAGCCACCGCGCGCACCACCGGAGCCCACGAGCGATGAAGCAGCGCCACGGCCAGCGCAAATGCGGCCAGCAGATAACTGGCCATCACGCCCAGCGGCACATCGCTCAGCCAGACGCCCGCCACCACCAATGCGAGGAGCGCGGCCGAGCCGTCAAAGGTCCGCTGCCACAGGCTGCCCGTTCTGTTGCGGTCGCGTAGCGTCAGCAGCAGCAACAGCGGAATCCAGAATCCTCCCGCCAGTTCGCCAAAGGCCGAGCGCTCATAGGCGGTGAACAGCGCGTATCCGGAAAAAATCGCCACGCATCCGGCCAGCATCGCCGCACCATCTTCCAGCAAATGACGCGCGAGCGCGCGTGTGGTCAGCCCTGTGCCAGCCAGCAGCAGAAAAGTCAGTGCGATGGGCACGGCCTTCCACGGCAGCGCGAGCCCCAGCGCTGCGCCCAGCATCCAGGTCAGCGGCGGATAGAAGACGAAGCGGGGCTCTCCCGCGCCAAAGTTCGCGCTCGGCGCCCAGTGCGGATAGAGGATTCCCTCGCGCCAGCTATGCGCCGCGTCAAGCCAGGAGACAAGGTGGAAGTCAAAATCATGCCCGCACGAGTTGCCATGCACCATTTGCGGTACAGTAGCGGCGACTGCGGCCAGCAGGACTACGGCAGGGCCGGTGAAGCGTCGCAGGCGGGTGGCGGGCTGCGCGCTCATGGCAGCAGGCGCAGCGTGTGCCGCGCCTGGGCTTGCACCGCCGCCGGCGTAAACGGGAGCGCGAAGGTGGTGCCGCCGTACCAGTCGCTCCATTGGTCGCGGAAGTAGGGACTGAGCGGGTTGCCGCTCTCGCCCAGTACGAGGTTCTCCGTTGACCCGTCGATGTTGCTCCAGTCCATGGTGAAGCGCTGCGACGGGCCAAAGTCGCGTCCCACCTGCTTCACGGTGGTTGTATCGCCGCTCATGGGCTGCGGCCCTGTGCCCGCGATGCGGCCCGCAAGCGGCAGAAGCTCCGCCAGCGGGTGCTCGATGTCGATCACATGCCAGCTTCCGTAGGTCCAGCGGCTCACGTCCGTCGGAGCCTTGCCCGCCTTCATGCCGCGGCGGACGGCCTCCGTCAGCAGCTCATCCCAGTTCGCGAAGCCCGGCGGCAGCCACTCCGGATCGGCATGCATCACGATCTCTTCCTCGGCAAAGTTCGAC
>JAJYBT010000791.1 GCA_021778875.1 Acidobacteriota bacterium
TCTGCCCAGCGGCATTGCGGTCCACGGCGCAGGCGAGCTCTCTCGTCGAGTTCATGACGAGCCGCCCCACGCCTATCGCTCGCCCTTCGCGCGCGATGTCGCCCGCATCCTGCACGCGCGCGCCTTTCGCCGCCTCGCCGGCAAAACGCAGGTCTTCACCCGTCTGCCCGCCGATCCGCCCGGAGATCACTTCCGCAGCCGCCTCACCCACACCCTCGAGGTCACGCAGATCTCCCGCACCCTCGCCCACGCCCTTGGCCTCAACGTCGAACTGGCTGAAGCCCTCTCGCTGGCACACGACATCGGCCATCCTCCCTTCGGCCATGCCGGAGAACGCGCGCTCGACCAGGCGCTGCGCGAGCACGGCCTCCGCTTCGACCACAACCTGCACGCCCTCCGCATCGTCACCTGGTTTGAGGTGCGCTACGCCGGCTTTCGCGGCCTCAACCTCACCCTCGCCGTTCGCGAGGGCATCATCAAGCACTCCCGCGACTACTCCGCCGACGACCACCCCGACCTCGCCGAATACTTCCTCGATCAGCGTCCACCGCTGGAAGCCCAGCTCATCGACCTCGCCGACGAGATCGCCTACCTCACCGCGGATCTCGAGGACGGCCTCGACTCCGGCATCCTAGCGCTCGATCCTCTACGCGAAGAGGTAGCGCTCTTCCGCAGCTTCCACGACGAGGCGCTCCGCCTCTACCCGTCCGCGCCGTCCAAGCTCACCGTGAATGAGGCGCTCAAGCGCGTGCTGAACGCGCTGGTCACTGACCTCATGCAGGAGATCTACGCCCGCGTCCAGTCCCACGGCATCACCACGCTCGGCGGCATCCGCCAGGCACCCGAACGGCTCGCCGCCCTCAGCCCCGCCATGGAGGCCGAACGCGCCGAAGCCAAGCGCTTTCTCTACGCCAACTTTTACAACTCGCCCGAGATGCGGGAGGCCCACCACCACGCCGACTACGTCGTCCAGAGCCTCTTCGCCGCGCTCACGGCCGACCCCCACCTGCTGCCGGAAGACCACCAGGCCCACATCCCCGCCCAGGGCCTCGCCCGCACCGTCGCCGACTACATCGCCGGCATGACCGACAGCTATATCCAGCAGCTCTGGACCCGCTGCGCCAGCTGAACTATTTCGCCTTCAGAAATTCCAGGACACAAATCCAGGACACGAATCCAGGACACAAATCCAGGACACAAACGGCAAGTCACAGACGGTCTATCATCCCGCAGCGAGTCGCGCAGGCACCGCCACGATGCGCTCAACATTTGCAATCGCAGCCGCGCTCGCGCTTTCGATCCTACCGGCCTTTTAAGCGACAAGCTCGCTCAACGGCGCCTCTTGCATCGAAAACCCCCCGCCCCGTCAAACGCACTCTACCTTGTCTGCGAGCTACTGCACCGTGCCCTGCGGACGCAGGCGGCGCAGATCCAGCGCGCACTCCAGCGCGTTATGCGCAGCCATCCGCAGATTGTCGGAGGCGGCCCACAGCCAGAAGCGGCTCGTCGCGGCAGCGTTGCGCTCGCCCGGCTCCAGACGCAGCCGCACCAGCACATCGTTCTGTCCCGTCGCCGCCAGGTTCGAAGGCGAATCCGTATCCTCCAGCACCAGGTCCACGTGGTCGCCGCTCAGCGCCTCTTCCAGCGCCGCCACGTCCACCGCCCGCTCCAGCTCCACGGCAATGGAAAACGTATGTCCATGAAAGACCGGCGCATGAATCGCCTGCACCGCCAGCGCCGGCAAGCGCCGTCCCGCCAGCGCCGCATAGTGGCGGCGAATCCGTCCCTCCACCGTGCTCAGGCTGGCCGTGGCGCTCTCGCCCAGCCCTGACAGCAGGTTGTACGCCACCTGCGCGTCATAAATCGCGCGCGGCAGCCCCTGAAAGCTCAGCAGGTTCACCGTCTGCTGATGCAATTCGTCCATGGCCGCGCGGCTGAACTCGCTCGCCGGCAGCAGCACTGTGGCCGCGGCATCCCGCACCTGCGCCGCCGCCTGCAGCCGCTCCATCAGCAGCGCCAGCGCCAACGCCGCCGGATGCGCCGGAACCACCGCCGGAGTAAACAGGTCGGCGCTCACCTCTTCCGCGCCCACCCACGGAGCCCGCACCAGCACGCCAGCCTCCTGGTCCAGAGCGCCCGAAAGATCCAGCACCGTGGACCCGGCCCGCAGCGCCTCCCGCCAGTGCTTCCGAGTCAGCTCCTCGCTCCCGCAGAAAAACGTGAAGTCCACATGATCAAACGACTCAGCGTCGATGGCCTGGACAAACGTAACCTCGTCCCCCACTTGGTCCAGTTGTCCCAGAGCCTGGTCTTCGTCCAGCAGCACAAAGTTGGCCGCCGCCAGCGGCGAATCAGAGAGAACTTCCTTCAGCTCTTTTCCCATCAGGGTGGAAGCTCCGGCAATTGCAATCTTGTACACAGTAATCCTTCTTGTCGATTCGAAGTTTAGGAATGTGTGGCCGGGTTCGGCTGCCCATCCGGCGCTCCCGGAGCCTCATCCGCAGCACTGCCCGGATGCCTCCGCCGCCGCGACCACGAGTAAACCGCGCGCGCCCAGATGCCCGAAAAGGTATAAATCAGGGCCATCACAAACAGCGCAACGTTGGAGAAGCGAATCATCACGTACAGCACAAT